>JAFPSR010000079.1 GCA_017413675.1 Clostridia bacterium
ACGCTGGCCAAGCTACTTTCCGAAGCCCTGCCCGCAGAAATCGTAAAGGTTTACCACATGGATTCCTATTTCCTCCATCCGTCCCCCCGCACGATCGCGCCGATCACGCGAAAGGAATATGTGGAACATAATCATCCCGATTCCGAGGACCTTCCCAGGCTCCGTGCGGATCTCCGCCATGAAATCGAAACAAATGAGTTTAAGCTCATCCTGGTGGAAGGACTGTTTACGCTGCAGGATGACGAAATCCGCAATATGCTGGATTTGAAAGTGTTCGTCGACCTCAAGAGTGATGAACGAATCGTCCGCCGGATCAAGCGTTGGATGCGCGGCGGCGAAGACATGGATTCCATCACGGACCGCTATCTGGATACCGTCCGTTTCCGCCATGACGAATTTGTCGAACCCAGCCGCTGGCATGCCGATATGGTGATCAACGGGACCCTGTCGGAAACCGGTGTGGATCTGCTTCTAACCTATATCCGGCAGAAAATCGACTGCTGAGCCATTTCCCCATATAAAACTTCCGCAGCATCGCCTTTCAGCGGTGCTGCGGTTTTCTTTCGGATGGGAATCAGCGGAAAGCGTCTGTTTCCGCTTTCGTTTCGCAGTACTGACAGGAATAGATCCTGTGTTCCGCGTCCGTCAGTGTAAAGACCTGCGGAAGCGATTTTTCCACGCTGGTAATGCATCTTGGGTTCTTGCATACCAGGATGCCCTCGATCCTTTGCGGCAGGTTCAGATGCTTTTTCTCCACGATCCTGCCGTCCTTGATGATGTTGACCGTAATGCCTGGGTCCAGGAATCCGAGGATGTCCAGGTCTACCTCGATATCATCATCGATCTTGATGATATCCTTGCGGCCCATCAGGCTGCTTTTCGCATTCTTGATAATCGCGACGCTGCAGTCCAGTTCGTCCAGATGGAGAGCCTGGTAGATGGTCAGGCCCATGCTGGCTTTGATATGATCCAATACAATTCCCTGCTGTATGCTGTCAATATTCATCTGCTCAAGCCTCCTGTACCAGTTTCATAAGCAAAGCCATCCGGACAAATTTCCCGTTCCGTACCTGCTCGAAATACTTAGCCCTCGGATCATCGTCCACACGGGTTGAAATTTCGTTTACACGGGGTAGCGGGTGCAGGATACATAAATCCTCCTTTGCCGTCTCCAGCTTGTCCAGATCCAGAATATAGCGGTCTTTCAGGCGGATATAGTCCGCTTCATTGAAGAATCTTTCCCTCTGCACACGGGTCATGTAAAGGATATCGAGTTCGGGCATGACTTCTTCCATGCTGTCCAGTTCCCGGTAATCTGCGTGATTCTGTTCCATCGCGCGGATAATGTAATCCGGCGCCCGCAGTTCATCCGGGGAAATCAGATAGAAGCGGATGCCCTCATAAGCCATCAGGGCATGGATCAGGGAATGGACTGTCCTGCCGAATTTCAGGTCCCCGCAAAGGCCGATCGTAAAGCCGTTCAGTCTTCCCTTTTCCCGGCGGATTGTCAGAAGGTCCGTCAGTGTCTGTGTCGGGTGGTTGTGCCCGCCGTCCCCGGCATTGATGATCGGGACATAGGATTTGGTGGAAGCCGCCAGAGGCGCGCCCTCCTTGGGATGCCGCATGGCGATCACATCACAGTAGCAGCTCACGGTCCGGATGGTATCCATCAGGCTTTCGCCCTTGGCGGAAGAGCTCGTATCCGCAGAAGAAAAACCCAGGACGCTGCCGCCAAGGTCCAGCATCGCGGATTCAAAGCTCAGCCGGGTCCGGGTACTGGGCTCGAAAAACAGCGTTGCCAGTTTTTTCCCATCCAGGACATGGGCATACTTTGCAGGGTTCCGGATGATGTCATCCGCACGGTCCAGCAGTTCATCGATCTCGGCAACACTTAAGTCATTGATGTCGATCAGGTGTTTCAATCTCGTCTCCTCCAAGAAAAGAGTCTTACTTTTTCATCCAGCTTTCATCCGACGGGTTGTTTCTAAATGCGATCAGCCGGGCAATGTCGTCTTTGGCAATCAGGCCGTCTTCCGCGGCAACTTCCACGAGCACATCGAAATTGGAGAGGCTGTAATTGATGGTCTTGTGCGCTGCAATATTGTCCAGCCCGCGCTTCATGCCGTAGGTAAAGATGGAAACAATACCCAGGACATCTGCCCCGGCTTCCCGCAGGACGTCTACAACTTCCAGCACGCTGCCGCCGGTAGAAATCAGGTCTTCCACCACGACAACTTTTTGGCCCTTTTCCAGCTTGCCTTCAATCTGGTTCTGTCTGCCGTGATCCTTGGCGCCACCACGGACATACCCCATGGGCAGGCCCATCATATGTGCAACAATCGCCGCATGCGCAATACCGGAAGTGCTGGTGCCCATCAGGACTTCACACTCCGGGAAATGCTCTTCGACCAGCTGGCGGAGTCCGTTTTCAACGTCCAGCCGAACTTCGGGTGCCGTCAGCGTCAGCCGGTTATCACAGTAAATCGGGCTGTGGATGCCGCTGGCCCAGGTAAACGGGTCATCCGGACGAAGGAATACAGCCTGGATGGACAGAAGGTCCCTGGCGATCTTTTTTTCCAATTCTGACATTTTTGTTTCTCCTTCCTCAGTCAACAAACTCCCGGACACACCGGCGGTAAGCAGCCACCGGATCCTCCGCGGCGGTAATGGCACGGCCGACAACAATATAATCGGCTCCCAGTTCCTTAGCCCTTGCAGGTGTCGTGACCCGCACTTGGTCATCCTTTGCCCCGTCCGCAAACCGGATCCCTGGGGTCACGGTCAGGAAATCCTTTCCGCAGGCTTCCTTGATTACCGGGACTTCCAGCGGGGAGCAGACCACGCCGTTGAGACCCGCCTGTTTCGCGTTCAGCGCATACTGTTTTACTGTTTCCGCCATGGAAGCGGAGATCAGGAGCTCTTTGTGCATCCTCTCTTCACTGGTGGAGGTCAATTGGGTTACCGCGATCAGTTTCGGGGCATCTTCCCCATCCCCCAGCCCTTCCCGGGCCGCACGCATCATGTCAATCGTTCCCGCTGCGTGCAGGTTGGTCATATCCGCCCCCAGGCCGCGCAGCACCATGCAGGCATGCTTGACGGTATTGGGGATATCATGCAGTTTCAGGTCCAGGAAAACCCGGTGTCCCATCTTTTTGATCAGGCGTACGATTTCCGGTCCTTCCGCATAGAAGAGTTCCATCCCGATCTTGACGTAAGGTTTTTCTTCGGTGAACAGTTTCAGGAAGGAAACCGTTTTCTCCAAAGACGGAAAATCACAGGCGATCATGACATCTTTTCCCATTTTCTATTCTTCCTTTCGCTTTACTGTATTTTCAGATCCCGTAAGGATGTAATCCCGTATTTTTCCATGGTCCGCGGTAGCGCTTCGATGATTTCCGGACAGGCATAGGGATTGCGGAGGTTTTCCGACCCGACCTGCACAGCGGAAGCGCCGGCCATCATCATTTCCAATACATCTTCCGCGCTGGCGATACCACCCATCCCGATAACCGGAATGTTCACTGTATGGGCAACCTGGTAGACCATCCTGAGGGCTACCGGGAATACAGCCGGTCCGGAGAAGCCGCCCATCCGGTTGGCAAGGACCGGGGTCTTCCTGCGCAGGTCAATCCGCATCCCCAGGAGGGTATTGATCAGGCTGAGTCCGTCCGCTCCTGCTTCTTCGCAGGCTTTGGCGATGGCAACGATATCCGTTACATTCGGGCTCAGTTTCATATAAACCGGTTTACGGACGGCCGCCTTGACTGCCCGGGTAACTTCCGCAGCACAGTCCGGATCCGTTCCGAAAGCCATACCGCCATGCTGCACATTCGGACAGGAGACATTCACTTCCAGGATGGAGACCTGTTCCTGTGCATCCAGCTTCCGGGCGACTTCCACATATTCCTCTAATGAAAACCCGCATACGTTGGCAATGAGGGGTTTATGATAATAGGTCTTCAGTTCGGGCAGGATATCCCGAATGACAGCGTCCACACCCGGGTTCTGCAGGCCCACGCTGTTCAGCATGCCGTCGGAACACTCCGCGATACGCGGCGTCGGGTTTCCGAATCTGGCTTCCCCGGTCGTCCCCTTCATACTGAAGGCCCCCAGGATATTCAGGTCGTACAGTTCGCGGAATTCTTCCCCGTACCCGAATGTCCCGCTGGCCGGGATCACCGGGTTGGTCAGGACAACGCCGGAAAGATTGACGGAAAGATCTACCATATGATTTCCTCCTTTACCAGAACCGGTCCGTCCTTGCAGATCCGTTTATTGCCGTACCTAGTTTTGCAGGTGCACCCCATGCAGGCCCCGATCCCGCAGGCCATCCTCTCCTCAAAGCTGCATTCCCCGGACACTTCCGTCTTCAGGCAGACAGCCCTGAGCATCGGTTCCGGACCACAGGCATGGAAGAAGGTATAGGAAAAGCCGTCAAGGATATCCGTGACAAAGCCTTTGTGCCGACCGAGCCGTCAACCGTGGCGATGCGCACATCGCACCCCAGAGCACGGAAGCGGTCTGCCAGGATCACATCCTGTTCGGAGTTAAAACCCAGTGCGACCATGGGAGTGATACCGCTGCGTATATATTCTTCCGCAAGTCCCAGGAGCGGGGGCACCCCAATCCCGCCGCCGATCAGGACAGGCTTTTCCTGTTTTCTGACCGTAAACCCGTTTCCCAGGGGCAGAAGGCAGTCCAGCGTCTCCCCTTCCCATACCCGGGAAAGAATCTCTGTCCCGGTACCGACCACGCGGTAGTACAGCTCCAGGGAATCATCCGTCCAGTCTGCGATGGAAATCGGTCGCCGCAGGTAAGTTCGGTCCGCATCCGGAAGAATGTGCACAAACTGCCCCGGATTCCGGATCCCGGAAGTATCCGCCCTGAGGACCAGATGAAAGATCTGCCTTTGCACTTCTTCTGTTTTCAATACGGTACAAAACTGTCTGATCTCCATTTATTTCAGTTCCTCCCTATCCGTCCACACCACATTCCCGTGGATCCAGGTCGCCCGGTTTTTCCCGGAAACGGCCCATCCGTCAAACGGGGTAGCCTTTCCCATGGACAGGAAGGAATCCGCGTCAATCGTATAGGACGCATCCAGGTCCAGCAGGTTCCCTTCCATCCATTCGCCTTCCCGGAACCGTTCGGGGATCCCGAAGATCTTCCGGGGAGCGGTAATCATCTTATCCAGGAGGAATTCCAGAGAAAACAGTCCCGTTTTTACCAGTTTGGTATACAGGACCGGAAAAGCCGTTTCCAGTCCCGTAATCCCCATGGCACTATCGGACAATCCCTTCGCTTTTTCTTCCCGGGAATGCGGCGCATGGTCTGTCGCGATCACATCGATTGTCCCATCCGCAAGTCCATTAAGCAGGGCATCCCTGTCTTCCGGGCTGCGGAGCGGGGGATTCATTTTGAACCTTCCCTCTTCCCTCAGATCCTGATCGGACAGGAGCAGATAATGCGGCCCGGTCTCACAGGTTACGGGCAGTCCTTTGCGCTTGGCCTGCCGGATCAGCTCCACGCTTTCCCGGGCAGACACATGGCACACATGATACCGGCACCCGGTCTTCTCCACCAGGCGCAGGTCCCTGTCGATCATCTCATATTCACTGGCGGAAGAAATCCCCCGATGGCCATGCTCATGCGCATACTGTCCGTCATGGATATAACCGCCGTTCAGAAGGTGATTGTATTCACAATGCGCTGCAATGGGTTTACCCAGGGGACGGATCCGGTTCATGATTTCCAGCATGAGTCCCTCGTCCTGGATGCCGCTTCCGTCATCCGAGAACCCGATCACATGATCCAGCATCCCGGCATAATCCGCACATTCCCCCATGCCTTTCCTTCCCAGGGTGAGGGCACCGTAGGGATAAACATGGACCAGGGCATCCTTCTGGATGCAATCCAGCTGTACACGCAGGTGGTCCGGTGTATCCGGGACCGGGTCCAGGTTCGGCATGGCGCAAAGATCCGTGTATCCCGCCGCCGCGCCTGCCATAGTCCCTGTCCGTATGGTTTCCTTATAAGAAAACCCCGGTTCCCGCAGGTGAACATGTACATCTGCGAAACCGGGAGTAATCACAAAAGAATCGGAAAGGGAAACAACTCGGTCGGAAGCGGAAACAGGAATCCCTCTCTGAACGGAAACAACACGTCCTTCCTGAAGAAGAACATCCGCTTCCTGCAATTGGTTCTGAGCAAAAACGTTTGCTCCCTGTAATAAAATCCGCACAGAGTAATCCTCCGTTTTCTGTCTTTTGCGATGATAGCATTCCTGCCCCCAAAGGCACAAGAGCAATTGTGTTAAGAATAGGCAATTCCTCTATTTTATCCGGCTGTCTGATTCCAGATATGCATCAGCAAACGCATCAATATCCGCATATCGGACAGGCCGCAGCCCTGCTTTTTCATATTCGCCCAGGTACTGCTGCAGGAACCTGTCAAACCCGTCCACTGTCTTTTGCAGGTCCCCGGGATCATATACGGAAAGGACATCATACATCCCGATATCCACTTCGCTTCCGATCCCGTTCAGCATTTCATTCAGGCTCAGCAGACTCATGAAAGCCAGATGCCGGTCACCTCTTTCCGCCGCCTGCACCATCTTCCCGTGCCAGTTGGAGAACATTTCCTCATAGGTCCCGGACAGTGTATCCGCGCCTGCAGGCTTTTTCTCCTCCGGCAGCAGCCGCTTTGCCTGCAGGAAGCAGGCCGTCAGATCCTTCATCAGCAGTGTCAAGTGTTCCTTCAGGACTTCCACGGTTGCTGCAGAGAGC
>JAFPSR010000080.1 GCA_017413675.1 Clostridia bacterium
AGAATATCCGACCCAGTCTTCGGAAAGGTTGCATGTGTTGGCTACCCGGCCGTTGTGGCTCTGGGAAACGGCATAAAGAGTGGACATACGGATCCGCGCGGGCAGGTTGATCTCGCTCTGCCGGGACAATTCGAAGGGAATGCTCTTTTTCAGGCCTTCCACGGCATCGTGAATATTTACTACATAGTGACGGATCCCGAGATGGTTTACAAGCAGTTCGGCTGCGTCAATGTCCGGCTGTATTCCGTCCGGCATCAGGACCCCGATGACCCGGTCGGTTCCCAGAGCCTGGACACAGAGCGCGGCAACGACAGAGCTGTCCTTTCCGCCGGATATCCCGACAACGGCATTGCACCCTTTCCCGTTGGCCTCGAAAAAATCCCGGATCCAACGGACACACTGATCTTTTACACGTTCAGCATTGAACATAATCAACCTCCCACTATGACAGGATTTCCTGCCTTTTTATCCCGGGGCTTCCGTAACAGTTTTATGGGTTCCCGGGGATATATGCGGCTGCGGCGGCGCGCAGAACCTGTTTTAGCTGGACAAACGACAGCAACCGTTCTGCCTGTCCGACTTCTGTCCATTGCAGCTCCAGGATTTCACCCGGCTGCGGTGTTTCTGTCCCGGTAAACCGGTCGCAAAGATAATAATCACAGATTTTTCCTTTTCCGCTGGGAATCCGATAGAAAACCCGGATACAGAAATCTTCCCGGATCTCACAGAAAAGGCCTGTTTCTTCCCGGATTTCCCGTGCGGCAGCTTCCAGGGAAGATTCCCCGGGTTCCAGATGCCCCTTGGGAAACCCCCATTCGCCCCGTACGGAACGGACCAGAAGTGTTTCCAGCCTGCCGCTGCCGGTCCGGAACAGCAAAGCCCCGGAGGAATGTTCTCTGGTTTCTGAAACGGTCTGCATGGCAGAATTCCTTTGAAGAATGGTATTAGCCTGCTGCTTTGTATGGTATACTTACAGCAGATCAGTTTGAGTATAGCATTTTTCTTCTGTACTGTAAAAAAGAATGTGACTGTGAACTTGGAAAAAGGAAAGAGGTTACAGCATATGGGATACGGATTTCCATATAAAAACGGGGAGGACCTGAGAAGAGATGCCTGGGTCCATGGGGTCACGCTGCCCTGGGCAGAGGATGTGTCCATCCTGAAGAAGCCGGTTTCCGGCAATGGGTTTGTTCTTCCCAATCCGCTGACGGTACAGCCTATGGAAGGCTGTGACTCCACACCGGACGGGGCGCCGACGGACTGGACGGTACGCCGCTACCGCCGTTATGCTGCCGGCGGGGCCGGATTGATCTGGGTGGAAGCCGTAGCGGTAACAAAAGAAGGACGTGCGAATCCCAGGCAGCTGATGATCACGGAGGAGAATCTTCCTTCCTTCGTCAATCTACGGAAGGAGATTGAAAAGGCCGCAATGGACGCAGGACTGCCGAAGCCGGTTGTGGTTGTCCAATTGACCCATTCCGGAAGATGGTCCCGGCCGGTGGACAGGCCGGCCCCGATCCGTGCCTGGACCAGCAGACCTCTGGACGAAAAACAGGGGGATGTCGGACGAACTGCCCCGATCATCATGGATGAGGATTTGGAGAGGCTTCCCGAAATGTATGCCCGGGCTGCCAGGCTATGCACGGAAGCGGGCTTTGACGGGGTAGATGTAAAGGCCAGTCATCTTTACCTGCTCTCCGAACTGTTGGGGGCCAAAGACCGGTTGGGACCGAACGGGGGAAGTTATGAAAACCGGACCCGGATCTTCCTGCAGTGTGTGAAAGCATGCCGCGGCATGGCGGGGATCCTGGCTTCCCGGATCAACCTGTTTGACGGGACGGCCGGGAAGTGGGGGGAAGACGCTGCGGGAAGCATGGACCTTACGGAACCCCTGCGGTTATGCAGGGACCTTCGGGACGACGGTGTTACCCTGCTCAATCTGACCATGGGAACCCCCTATTACAACCCGCATGTAAACAGGCCTTTTGCCACGGGGGAGTATGAAGCGCCTGAGGCACCGGTAGTTGGTGTGGCAAGGCTCCTGGAAGGCTGCAGAAGGGCACAGAAGGAAGTGGAGGATGTGGTCTGTGTGGCGACGGGATTCAGCTATCTGCGTCAGTTTGCCCCCTATGTCGCGGCCGGCCTTCTGGAAGAGAAAGGGGCTATGGCAGTCGGCTTCGGAAGGATGTCTTTCGCGTATCCGGATTTTGCCAACGATATTCTGAAAAGCAGCAGGATGTTCCGGGAAAAGAGTTGTGTTGCCTGCGGACTGTGTACAAAGATCATGCGGGCAGGCGGACGGCCGGGCTGCCCGGTGCGGGATACCGAATGGTATTTGCCGGAATATCGTGCGTATGTAAAGGAAAAAGAGGGGAAGAAAGCATGAAGACCGCAATGGTAACCGGAGGGACACGGGGAATCGGACTGGCCATCGCCAGAAAACTGCATGAAAACGGTTATGTAGTTCTGGTTACGGGACGGCGACAGGAAACGGAACTCCCACCGGAAATCAGAGAGAAATTCCTTTATGTCCGCTGTGATAACGGGGATGCCGGGCAGAGGGAAAACCTGCTCAGGACCCTTTACGGGCATTTCGATCATCTGGATGTCCTGGTCAATAATGCCGGAATGGCGCCGAGAGTCCGCACGGATCTACTGGAAATGACACAGGAAAGTCTGGACGAACTGCTCCGGGTGAACCTGGAAGGGCCTTTGATGCTGACGCAGCAGGTTGCCAGGAAAATGATTGAAACCGGGAAAGGGATGATTATCAATATATCTTCCGTTTCTGCCTATGCAGCCAGCCTGAACCGCGGGGAATACTGCATTTCCAAGGCGGGGGTCAGCATGATGACGCAATTGTTTGCCCTTCGCTTGGCGGAGTACGGGATTCCGGTTTACGAAATCCGCCCCGGCATTATCCGGACGGACATGACGAGCGGAGTGAAGGAAAAGTATGACAGGCTGATCGAAGGGGGAATCACCCCGATCCGGAGATGGGGAGAAGGCGAGGATATTGCAAAAGCGGTGGAAATGCTGGTTTCCGGTGCACTGCCTTTCTCCACGGGAGAAGTCATCAATGTTGACGGCGGTTTCCATCTGAGAATGCTTTGACCGGAAATGATTGCAGGAAGGGGGAATTCAATTGCAGATCCGAAAAAAAGGATCCTGGATTCTGGTTTCGGCACAGGCGGCTGTACTTGGGGCCGGTGCGGCAGGATGGAATGCCGCCTCCGTACTGGCTGGAGGCGGCCTGGACACTGTACTGCTGGCAGATGACCTGACCGGCGGGGCCAGCCAGAATGCCGGCAGCGATAAACAGACTTTCTATAAACTGTCTGTGGCGGGACGGGATGCGGACAGTGTTTCTGCCATGGCGGAAAGTCTGTATGCCTGTGGAGGGATTGAAGGAACCCATGCGCAGATTCTGGCATCTGAATCGGCCAGAGCGTTTTACCATCTGGTAGAAGCGGGCGTCCCGTTCCCCTGTAATGAATACGGTGAATTTGTCGGATACAGGACGGATCACGATACAACGCTCCGTGCGACATCTGCGGGACCTCTTACCAGCAGGTATATGGCGCAGCGGCTGCGGCGGGAAGCGGAACAGCGGAATGTCAGAACCGTTGACGGAACGGAACTGGTTTCCTTCCTGAAGGGAAGGAACGGAAAACTCTCCGGCATGCTTCTGTATGCGGGGAAGGAAGAAAACCTGTCCCAGGAAGAGATTCTTCTGGCCAGGGAAGAGTTGGGAAACCCGGAGAATTTCGTGCAGGGATGGCAGGAAGAAACCTGCCCGGACACTCTGGACCTGAGAACATGGAGGGGATGGATACTGGTGAATGCCCCCTCCGTTGTAATCTGTACAGGGGGGCCGGCAGCTATTTACGGAAAGACCGTATATCCCCCTTCCCAATATGGAGCCACCGGGACGGCTCTCAGGTTCGGAGCGAAGGCTAGCAACCTTTGTTTCTGGCAGTATGGAATGGCCTCTGTGGATGTACGTTGGAATGTTTCCGGTTCCTACCAGCAGGCATTGCCTGCATATGTGGATGAAAATGGGGAGAGTGTTCTGGACTCGATTGAGGAGGAACACCGTATGGATGCCATTTTCCTGAAAGGATACCAGTGGCCGTTTGATGAAAGAAAAACAGACGGTTCCTCCCGGGTGGATCTGTGTGTACATGCGGCAATTTCACAGGGAAGGAAAGTGTACCTGGATTACCGGAGGGAAGAAATTGTAAAACCGCTGATCGGATTATGCGCGGAAGGCCGGGATTACCTGCGCAACTGCGGTGCCGAAATGGAAAAACCGGTCAACCGGCTTCGTGCAATCAATGAAGAAGCCTACCAGTTCTATCGGGAAAGAGGGATCGATCTTCAATATGAACCTCTCCGTATAGCGATCTGTGCCCAGCATTGCAACGGAGGCCTGTCTGTGGATGAGAACTGGGAGACGGATGTGGAAAACCTGTTTGCCTGCGGGGAATGTGCGGGAATCTACGGCCCGTACAGACCGGGCGGAAGCGCATTGCTGGAAACTCAGGTCGGATCCCGCCGCGCAGCCGAAAAAATCCTGAGACGGCATCCTGCCGGACAGAAGGAGAATGCATTCCTCCAGGAGACCATTCCGGATCTGGCGGCAGTCCTTGGCGGTATTCGCGCGGCAGGCCCGGCTGACGGGATTGTACTTTCCGGTCTCCGGGAGAATATGGATCTCGAAGCCGGAGCGGTTCGAAGCGTAAAGGATATGGAAACGATGGAACGGTCGGTCCGCATGATCCTGGCGCAGAAACAGCTCCCCTATCGGTTCCGGGATACATTGCTGACCATGTGGTTTACGCTTTCTTCGATGCTTCTGCAGGCAGAGGACGGGGGAAAAGCCGGACACCGGACCGTTCCGCAGCAGGATACGGGTTCCGCGGAGAATCTTCGGTATATAACCCGGTGGAATGGGGAAGAACCCGTAACATACAGGAAAACGGCTGACCCGCTGCCGGACGGGGGCGGCTGGTTTGAACGGGTCTGGTCAGAATACCGTGCCCGTATGGAAAAGTAATGTTCACAGTTTCCTACGGTATGGTTCTCCCGATGATGTAGGTTGAGGTGGTGTTTGCTTATGCATTCCCTGGCAGGAAGGCGCAGCCTGCTTGCTGCGATCACGTTTACACTATGGTTCGGATTATATGTATATAACCCGTTTATGACCCCATATCTTCTGTCTTTGCAGATTACAGCAACTGCAGCCGGCGTTATTGTCGGCGCCTATGGAATCTCCCAGATGATTCTGCGCCTGGCTATCGGCGTCTCCGCAGACCTTCTGCAGAAACATCGCCTGTTTGTGACCATGGGGACTTTAAGCACGTGCATAGCTTCCCTGCTTCGTTTTTTCTTCGTTTCGCCGTATCTTCTGTTTGCGGCAAATGTACTGTCCGGAGTCGGGGCTTCTGCCTGGGTCAGTTATACGATCCTCAACTCCCTGTACTATGACAAAGGGGAAATGAGCCGGTCCCTGGGAATCCTGAATGCTTTCAACAATGGGGGTGTGCTGGTTGGGAACCTCGTCAGCGGGATCCTGTATCAGAATTTCGGCATGCGGTCCCTGTTCCTGGTGTCTTTCCTGGTGAGCGGGGCGGGAACCGTAATGTCTCTTTTTGTCAGGGATGAGCCCGCTGTACCGGCAGCAATCACTTGGAAGGACTGCCTGAAGCAGTTTGGACAGCCGCGCCTGATTGCCTTTTCCGGATTGCTGATCCTGTTCCAGATCATCTGTTTCTCTACCTGTAATTCGTTTGCCTCAACCTTGTTTACCACCCTGCAGTTTTCCCCGGTTCAGCTAAGTCTCTGTACAGCCATGTTCATGTTCTCCAGTACTGTTTCCTCTTTTCTGGTGTCCCTGCGCTGTGTGCAGAGGATCCCGCAGCAGCTGCTGCTTCTGCTGCTTTTCGGATTGCTTGCCCTGTATTGTTTCCTGCTTTCCGAGGCGAAAACCTTTGCGGCATGTCTTGCGGTCCAGTTCCTGGGCGGGATGGGATGTGCTTCCCTGTTTACCCTGCTCCTGGGCAATTCCCTGGCGGAGATCCCGCAGCAGTTCCGGTCCACGGCAATGGGGTTTGCCCAGTCGGTATACAGTATCGGAATTATTACCGGGCCGATCATCATGGGAAGGCTGGTGGATACCGTTTCCCTGCTTCCGGCATTCCGCATGATTGTGTTTCCGGCACTGCTGGGATGTGCCGCGGCACCTCTTTGTTACTTGTATTTCCGTAAGCGGAGGGAAAAGACACAGGCAGCGGATTAACGGATAGGATCCTAACCGGGCCGGCACAGAATCCGTGGCAAAACCGGGACAAAACATTGCATCGGATAGTTTCTTTTGATATGATAAATACAGAATATAGTTTGCTCCGGGGCATCCGAGGAGAGACTCATTATGAAAAAGATAGTACTTTGTGTTCTTCTTGTATTTACACTGGTTGCGGGATTGGTTCTGACTTTTCCGCAGCCCGGCTGGTGCGATGCCGGGGACTTCTCCGGCGGCAGTGATTTCGGCGGCTCAGACTGGGGCGGCTCGGATTCCGGGTCTGATTGGGGCGGTTCCGACTGGGGCGGTTCCGATTGGGATGACGATCACTCCTCCTCCGGCGGTGGCTTCAGTGTCCTGCCTTTCTTCATCGGAGGAAACTCCGGAAGCGGCGGGGGCGGCAACCTGATGGGGATCATCTGTATTGTCCTGGTGGTCATCATCGTGATTACACTGATCCGCAACAGGAAGAATGCCGGTCAGCACAGCCCGCAGAACCTGCCGCACGGCGGCATGTCGTCCATGCAGGGCCTGCAGAACGAGGATGAAATCATCGCGGACCTGATTGCCAAGGATCCGAACTTCACCAAAGCCGCATTCGTGGAAAAGGTCAGCAATATGTATATCCAGATGCAGCATGCCTGGCAGGATAAGGCCTGGGAACCCATGCGCATGCATATGACCGACGCATTGTACAGCCAGATGGAACGCCAGCTGGAAGACTATAAACGCAACGGCAGGACCAATATCATGGAGCGCATTGCCGTACTGGGTGTGCGGATTATCGGGTACAGCAATGATGCGGTTAACGATATCCTGACGCTCCGTGTCAATACGAGGCTGGTTGATTATACGGTAGATGACAACACCGGTGCGGTGATCAGCGGCAGCAAGACTGCGGAAAAGTTTATGGAGTATGAGTATACCTATATTCGGTCTACCGACCAGGTCACGCCGACCCAGGAGGAAGAGGTTAAGGTGCTCAACTGCAAGAACTGCGGAGCACCCCTGCAGGTGAACCATTCCGGACAGTGCCCGTACTGCGACAGCGTGATTACGGCATCCGAGTATGACTGGGTTCTCTCTTCCATCAAGGCAATCTCCCAACAGACAGTAGGGAAATAAAATAATCTGAAAACGGGAAAAGCCGGCACGATTGTGCCGGCTTTTTCAACACGGAAAAGGAGGACTATTCTTCGATCCGCCAGACATCCATGGAGCTGGCGCAGTCCCCCTTCAGAGACAGAGGAACCCCAATCTCCATCAGGGCTTCGCCGGTCATGCGGCGCCCGTCCTCACAGATATAGGTCGCATCCCGAATCAGGCCGCGCATGCGGAAATAGGGCATCATCAGATCCCAGTTGCGCATTCCGTGGGCGAAGGCGAAAAGGGTAAAAGCCCTGCGGTCACGCCGGACATACTGGAAGATGGCATAAGGGTGTTCCCTTGCGGATGCAATCCGGTAAACATATGCATCCTGGAGATCCTTTCTCAGCCTCTTATATTCCCGGATGGCTGTGCGCAGAGCATCCAGCTCCCCGGGTTCTGCCGTCAGAATGTTGATCCCAATGCTCATGGAACCGGTCATGCCCCAATGAACCCGGAAATCGAGGGGCGTAGGTCTCTGATGGATGTGATGTTTTGCCGGAGCAATGTTGCCGGCACCGCCTGCGGTTTTCGGGATGAAAAGCATGGAAAACCCTTCGTGAATGACCATGATGTCCACAGGGTCGGCGTTGTCGGAACGGTTGATCCGGTCAGCGAAAGGTACCAGGCCGAAATCACTGCGGCCACCGCCGGAAGCACAGTTTTCAAGCAGAAGATCCGGATATTTGCGATTCAGATGTTCCCATATGGAGAGCAGGTTCCGTGTATACCGGATCGATAGGCTCCTGCGGTCCTCCGTTGGGGCATCCGGCCAGCCGTTTTCCGTAACATAGCGGTTCATATCCCATTTCAGGTAATCCAGATGATAATCCTCGATGATCCGGTCCAGGCTTTCAATGATCCAGCCCGGATATCGTCACGTGCCAGGTTGAGCACCAGCTGGCTGCGCTGCAGGGTATGTGCGCGGTTTGGATCGCCTATGATCCAGTCCGGATGGCGTCGGAACAGGTCGCTGTCCGGGTTCACCATCTCGGGTTCGACCCAAAGGCCGAACAGAAGCCCTTTTTCATGGCAGCGGTCCGCGATAACCCTAAGGCCATGAGGGAAACGTACAGGATCCGCTGTCCAGTCGCCCAGACCGGTACTGGGATCGGTACGGCCAGGCATCCAGCCGTCATCTATGACGAACAGCTCCGCGCCTAGCTCAGAGCACCGGTCCGCCATGGCAAGACAGTTTTCTTCGTTCACCGCGAATTCATACGGATACCAGGAATTGTAGATTACGGGACGTACGGCATGGGCTTTGTCTGATCTGCTTCCCCGGGGAATCAGGTGGTCAAACTGCCAGTCGTAGAATACCTCGCTCATCCGCTCAAAACCGCCCCTGACAAATCCGGCGGTAAAGCGTGGGGTTTGCAGGGCTTCACCGGGCTTCAGGACATACTGCGATGTCAGATCATTGAAGCCGCCGGTTATACAGACACGTTTTCCGTACTGGCTTTCGACCGTGATGTTGAAATCGCCGCTCCAGTGCAGCACACCGAAGAAAACATCCCCGGCGGTTTCGGTTGTTTTCCCTTCCGGGTCCAGCGCAAAGAACGGTTCCTGCTGTGCAGCGGAAGGAGTCACACGATTATTCTGCAGTACGGTTCTGGCCTGGGTCAGCATCAGTGTGTTCCGTGTGTATTCCGACCCCCAGCTGCCGGAAAGATGGGTGAGACGGTAGTCTGTTCCCTGTGGGAGATACCAGGCTGCGCTTTTGGCGGACAGCATCTCCACCGGCTGCTCTGCCGCATTTCGGATGATCAGCCAGCGGGACAGAAGGGGAAGATCGGCACAGCCAAGGTAATGGGCTTCCACCAGGAACGGATAGACCTCGTCCCGCAGGAATATGGTCAAATGATCGCCCTCGATCACATGGCTGTCATAGCGCAGGCGCAGGGAGCGGATGCCGTCGGGATGTACGCAGGAAAGAACGGGATCGGAATAATCCCCCGGCTCCATGGTGGAGACTTCAAAGCGTGGATAAACCTGGGAAGTGACATGGACACCGCCGGAGTCCTGCGCACAGAGCAGCTGTTCGGACAGTGTTTCACAGGTTTCCTCCTGCAAAAGGGACTGTCCCCAGAAAAGGTGCAGAAGGCGCTGATCCGGCGTGATGCCGAAAACATAGGACATTTCCGAAGTCCGGAGATGAAAGAGGTGCTTTTCGGGATCCCATAAAATACGCATGTGAATTCTCCTTGTCCTCTGGATTGGGGCATCCGTGGGAATCATGCCGCATCAGCCGAAAAACAGACCGGCAGTGATCCCATCCAGATCATATCATATCCGGCTCGGGATGGACAGCCATACCTGCAGACATTTCTCCCGTGAGAAAGAACAAAAAAGACAGGATGGGAGATTCTTCACCGAAAGAAAAACCCTGCCGCGGACAGCGGCAGGGTGAAATAAGCCGAATGGGTCAGCGAACCTGGTCCATATCGTCCAGCTTGGCGACCCGGCGCCGGAAATCCTCCTCCGTAGAGAACTCGGCTTTCAGGAAGATATCGATCAGTTCCTCTGCAACGGTCGGCCCGATAATCTGGGCACCGAGCGCGATGATCTGGACATTGTCGTGCTCCACACACTGGTGGGCGGTATACAGGTCATGACAGACGCTGGCGCGGATCCCCCGGACTTTGTTGCATGCGATGGCTGCACCGACGCCGGTGCCGCAGAACATAATGCCACGTTCGGCTTCACCGGTCAGCACGGCATGGCATACCATTTTGGCAATATCGGGGAAGTCGACGGGATTGGGGTCGAACGAACCGAAATCCGTCACCTGATGTTTCTGATTCAGAACAGGGAGCAGTGCCTGTTTGAGGGGAAAACCGGCATGGTCGGAACCGACAGCGAGACGCATGAAAACACTTCCTTTCCAGACAGCGGGAGGGGATCAGATGACCTTATGCTGATGCCATCTGTTCCCGAGAAAACGGGTTACGAAGATAATGCCGCGTACAATCCACTCCAGGCACATGGCCAGCCACACACCGATCACGCCCATGTGGAGCCAGAGGCTGAGAATATAGCTTAAGGATACGCGGACAAGCCACATGGTGAGGATGGATACGGTCATGGTAAACCGGACGTCCCCCGCTGCGCGCAGCGCATTGGGCAGGCAGAAGGACGGCACGTGGAAGAGGGCTGAGAAAATGGCATACATGTGGATCATGACCAGAGCCAGGGCATTGGTTTCGTCCGTCATGGCATACCAGGACAGGATCTGGGTATCCAGAATATAGGATAATGCTGCCGTCAGGGTGATGCCGGCATAGGCTATGGCAGCCAGCTTCAGGGTATACCGTCTGGCTTCCTTGACATCCTCTGCGCCCATGCAGCGGCCGACAACGGTAATCATGGCAAGGCCGAGGGATCCGGAAGGAACATACACGAAGTTGGAAACATTATTGGCAATGGCATAAGCGGCGATGGATGCGGTTCCAAAGGAGGATACCAGGCTGGTAACCAGGACCTTTCCGACCTGGAACAACCCGTTTTCCACACCGCTCGGAATCCCGATCCCGAGGATCCGCTTGATAATGCTCCAATCGATGGAGAAACGGAAAATCCCCCGGATGTGGATCGGATTCCCCGTACTGAGCAGGAACAGGGAAATTGTCAGCGCGCCGGATAAACGGGCCAGCAGGGTGGCGAAACCGGCGCCCAGGACATCCAGGCGCAGCACAATAATCAGCAGGTAACCTACGGCCAGGTTCACGATATTCATGACCAGAGAGACCAGAAGGGAAACCTTGGTATTGCCCATAGCCCGGAAGACGGCTGCCCCCGCGTTGTAAATCCCAAGGAATGGATAGGAAATGGCCGACAGGGTAAAGAAAATCTGTGCAGCCCGGAAGACATCTTCGTCAAGTGTGCCGAATATCCAACGGATGAGCTGGTCCCGCAGGAGCAGGGTGACCAGCATAATAAACAGGGACACGGAAAACACACTGTAATACAGCTGCCGCGCAGACAGGCGGGCGGATTCCAGGTCGTTCTTCCCCAGATACTGGGAACAGACAACGGCACCGCCGGTGGCCAGGGCCGAGAACACCTGGATCAGGAGCGTATTGATCGATTCCACCAGGGAAATACCGGAAACCGCTGCTTCCCCTGCCCGGGAAACAAGCAGGGTGGCAACGATGCCGATGGAAACCGCCATGAACTGCTCAAAAATCAGCGGGATGATCAGGCGGGTCAGGTCTTTTCTGGAAAATAGCACGGAGAGTCTCCATTTCTATGCAATCAATGCAAAATGTAGTAAACTACGTGTATCATTATGCGTCAGCAGAGCCGGCTTTGCAAGGCTGGATGCCATGCTGACCAAAACCTTAATGAGGAAGAAGGAAACAGATATGTTGAAAGCAGCCATCTTTTCCAGCCAGCCGGACAGGGTGGACCGTGTGTATGGGCAGGGGGGCAGAGAAAGAATTGCCTCCATAACGGATCTGTATCCGGAAACAATTACACAGGAGAACCTTCCCCTGCACCTGGAGAGACTACGTGACCTCGATGTAATCTTTTCCACATGGGGAATGTTTGTCCCCAGTGAGGAACAGTTTGCAGTGATGAAAAAACTCAAGGCTGTATTCTATGGGGCCGGATCCGTACAGGCATTTGCCCGTCCGTTCCTGCAGCGGGGCATCCATGTCTACAGTGCCTGGCAGGCGAACGGGGTGCCGGTCATGGAGTTTACGGTCTCCCAGATCCTCCTGGCGACGAAAGGATACTTTGCTTCCGTACGTGCCGGGCACAGCGCGGAATCCTTCCGGGCTTTTTCCCATGACCCGTACCGGGGAAATTACGGGGCTACGGTTGCTGTCCTCGGCGCCGGTGTGATCGGGAAGGGTGTCCTGAAAATGCTCCGGGCTTACCGTCTGAAACTTCTGCTGGTGGATCCGTTTGTCAGTGCCGGAGACGCTGCGGAACTCGGCGCGGAAAAAGTAACAATGGAGGAAGCATTTGCCCGGGCGGATGTTGTGACCAACCATATCGCCAACCTGCCGGCGACCGTAGGCATGCTGAAAGGTGAATATTTTGCTTCCATGAAACCGTATGCCACCTTTATCAATACAGGCCGCGGGGCGACAGTACGGGAGAACGAGATGATCGAGGTGATGGCCAACCGTCCCGACCTGACCTTCCTTCTGGATGTGACCTGACCGGAACCGCCCGAAGAGGGAAGTCCGCTGTACACGCTCCCCAACGTTTACCTTTCCAAACACATCGCCGGATCCATCGGGGATGAAGTGGTTCGGATGGCGGAATATATGATTGAAGAATTCCTCCGGTTCGAAAAAGGGGAACGGGCCCTGTACGAAGTCAGCGAAAAAATGCTGGAAACCATGGCATAACCGCAGCAGCTCCCAATGAAAAAATATCCCGGCGGGTTCCCGATATGGAACCTGCCGGGATGTCCTTTTGCGGGATCATTGATCCACAGAAAGAGGAAAGCCTTTCTGAATCAGCCATTTTCTGATATCCAAAGCACTTTGCATTCCCTCTGTAGCCCCGGTATGAGAAACGCATAAAGCACCGGATGCATTGCCCAGAAGGACACTGTCTTCCAGGGAGTAATGATTGGCCAGCCCGTAGAGGAAACCGGCGCAGAAACAATCTCCGGCTCCCGTGGTATCAACGGGGTTCACGGGGATGGACGGGGTCAGGAACCGCGTTTTCACATCCGCGTACAGACAGCCGCGGCTTCCCAGTTTGATCAGGACATGGGCAGCCCCCTTTCCGAGGAAGAAGTCCGCCATATCGTTTTCGTCCGTTTTGCCGCTGACTGCCTGTGCTTCCAGATCGGAAGGCATGAAATAATCACAGAACGGAAGGCAGGGCAGTACTTTCTCCTGCCAGGAGCCCGTACTGTCAAACGCCAGGTCCAGTGCAGTCGTGATGCCGGCCGCCTGAAGATGCTGCAGGGCCTGCCGGCAGCCTTCCCCATAGAAGGATGCAAGGAGCGGGACACCGGAAATCAGCGCAATGGAAAAATCGGAAAATGCGTCAAAGGGGATGTCCTCTACATTGAAAACGGCATTGGTTCCCTGATCGTTCAGGAAAGAACGTTCAGCGTCTTCATGCAGAAGGACTACGGTTGAACCGGTGCCGGCCTCCCGGGTGGTTTTGACAAAACGGAGATCCACATGGCTTTCCTGCGCTTTTCTGCGCACTACATCGGCAAAATCGTCTTCGCCGAGCAATGTGCACAAAGAAACATCGGCACCGAGTTTGCCCAGGGCTTTTGCGGCATTATTGGCACAGCCCCCTGTTGTCATGGTGATGGAGGGGACGCGGATGAGTTCCCCCTTATGCGGCATTCGGGAAAACCCGCTGACAACCAGGTCAACGCAGGCCTGTCCGATCGAAAGGATCTTTTGCATAGATGCCTCCGGCTTTTTTCTTTATAGTAGCACGGTTTTTTCTGTTTGTACCCGGCGAGGAGGATTTCTCTTGTAGATATGTGTAAATCCTGTTATACTGAGCACCCTGCAGTTAAGGAAGGGAGGAATGTCGGATGCTGTCTGCGGATGAGAGAAAACTGGAAGAAAAATACCTTCAGGATACGATCGGTGTCATCGAAGAGGAATACTTAAGAGCAGCGGAACAGAGTCAGTCCACGGAGAAGGAAGTGGAAGTGCTGCGGATCCAGGCGGCCGGAGATTTCAATAATGATCTGTTTGTACAGGAGGAGATTCTGGACAACCTGCACCAGACCATCCGTGACATGACATTGGCTAAGCCCTCCCCCTATTTTGCGCGGGTTGATTTTGAGGACGACCGTCACGAGATGGACGGAAGTTTCTATATCGGGAAACACGGGGTGATCCGGTCCGGAGACCTGAAAATCTGGGTTGTGGACTGGCGGGCACCGATTGCCAACCTGTATTATTCCGGACAGATCGGTGAAACACATTATGAAACGCCCATGGGGCGTGTGGACGGCCGGCTGGTCCGCAAACGTCTGTTTACAATCACAGACGGAAGAATCGAGACCATGGTAGACGCGGACCTTGTATCGCAGGATGAACTGCTGAACCGGACTTTGTCGCAGGTATCCACCGAGAAACTGCACGAAGTGGTAACGACCATTCAGGCGGAACAGAATGATGTCATCCGGGAGCTGCTGGATCGGTCCATGCTCGTGCAGGGCGTTGCGGGCAGCGGGAAAACAACCATTGCTCTTCACCGGATCGCATTCCTTCTCTATGCCTACCGGGATGTGCTGCGCCCGCGGTCCATGATGATTCTGGCCCCGAATCCGCTGTTTCTGGATTATATTGCGGATGTACTCCCGGAGTTAGGGGTGGATCAGGTACAGCAGACAACTTTTTCCATGCTGTGCCGTCGCCTCCTGGGCAAACATATGCCGCCTTTCTCCGAAAAGACGGAATCCGTGCCGCAGGCAGCCCGATGGATGGGCCGCAGCAAAGTGCTGACTTATCTGGATTCCTATATTCAAAAACTGGAAGAGGGAATGCTGCCCGGCGGGGACCTGTACTTCGGCCCCGTCTGCCTCCTGTCCCGGGAGGAACTGCGGAAAATCTGGCTCGTTGACCTGAAACCGCTCCCGTTCCAGAACCGGATATCCGAACTCTGGAAAACCTACCGCAAAAAACTGGCGGAAGCGCAAAAAGAGATATTGGGTTTTTTTGAGAAAGAAACAAAAAAGAGGGAGGAAATCCTGCTTCGGACGCTTCCGGACGGGGAAGAACGCAGACGGCGTTTTCAGCTTCTGTATGCAAGCCGGGAGGAGAGGACCGGGCAGGTGCGCAGGGAAGCCGAAAAAACCGGGAAAGGATTCCGGGACCTGTTTCCCAAACTGGACCTTTTGGAGAGATACCGGGAATTCCTGTCTTCCGAACCGGAAAACCTGCCGGAAGAGGAAAGGCAGGCATGGGAAGGTGCATCGGAGAATGCACGGAACAGGATTGACGCAAGGAAAATCTGTGAGGAAGATCTTCCCCTGCTGGTGTATTTATGCAAAAGCATGTTCGGAACGGCGGAACGTCTGGCCGCTCGCCATATTGTGGTGGATGAAGCCCAGGACCTTTCCCCGGTGACATATGCCCTGCTCAGACGTCTGCTGCCTGCTGCCACCTGGACGATTGTCGGAGATATGGGACAGAGCATCCGTGCAGGACACGGATTGGAAAACTGGCAGGAAGCCCTTTCTGAGATCGGGGAGCGTACGGTGCAGAAGGAACTGCGCATTTCCTACCGCAACACGGTGGAAATCATGACACTGGCAAACCATGTTCAGGCCCGGCGGCCGTATCCGGGGCAGACCTATGCGGAACCGGTACTGCGGCACGGGCCGAAGCCCGATCTGACTTATGTGCGGGATGAAAAGCAACAAACTGCACAGTTATGCCGTTTAATAGATAAGTATATTTCCGAAGGTTTTCGTTCGATCGCAATGATTGTACGGACGGATACGGAAGCCAGGACCCTGATCCGGAGGCTGCCGGGGAAATACGGGGCAAGATATCTGCAGGCATCCCGCAGGGAATCCCTGCAGGGAGTTACGGTATTTACGGCGGAATCCGTTAAAGGCCTGGAATTTGACTGCGTGATTCTTCCGGATGTGTCGGAGACATCTTTCCGGGATGTGGATATGGAAATGCGCCTGCTGTACGTGATCCTGACAAGGGCGCTGCACCGGCTGAGCCTGCTCTGCAGCGGGAAACTGTCCCCGCTTCTCAGCGGAGGGCCGATGGAGTCCTGTCCGGAAATCATGCCGGAGGAGGAGAACCGCGGGGAATACTGATTGGAAGCAATTCCCTTCTGTGTTACAATACAGGTAGGCAGTTCCCTCGGAAGGCCGGGTGAACGGAAAAAGATACCGCATGGTACGCGGGAAGGAGAATGTCTGTGTCCAATGTATTTGCCGCACTTCTGAAACTGAAAAGGCCGATACGGTATCTGATCGCACTGGCTTTCCTCGGACTTCTGGTACTGCTTCTGGTTTTCGGGATCCGGGCCTGCCGGTCCAAGCCGGCATCCAGTTATGAAAAAGGCGGACTGCGGGTCGCGGTTACGGAATCGACTCCGGTCGTGGAGATCAGGAACGGGTTTGCCGTTTTGAACCAGGGAAAACTGATGGCATATGACCGGACCGGGAAATATATGTGGGATTACACGATGGGTTCTTCGGGAGGAGACATTTATGTCCGTTCCGGAACGAACCTGATCGCCATGTGGGGCGGGAAGGATCTTGTCCTGCTGAGCCATGCGGGAAAAGTGGAGTTTTCCGGTTCCATGCATGGCGTCATCCAGTCGGTCCGATGCGGGAACGAACAGGCAGCCGTCTGCATCGAGGGAGATAAAGCAATCCTGGTGATCGACCGGAGCGGCAAGACGCTGGACAGCATCAGCATTACGCAGGGAAGCCTGGTCAATTACGATTTTACGTCCACGGACATGATGTATGTCCTTACATTGGATGCTTCCGGGGTAGCGGTCCGGAGCGATTTGAGCATCTATCAGGCGGGAAAACTGCTGACCGCAAACTATACGTTCCGGGATGAGATGTTTCATTCCGTATATTTTGACCAGACGAATCTCTATCTGATCGGGACGACGCACCTGGTTGTCCTTCCGCAGAATGCGTCCATAGACCAGGCGAAGAAGTATGTCATGAAGGGCTGGACGCTGATGGACTATGCGGACAATGGCGGGAAGATGGGCTTATTGTTTGCATCCATGAACGATGAAGGGATTATAGACAAGACAAGACTGAAGTATTTCCGGGACGGGACCCTGACAGACATGGTTCTTCCCGCGGAATGTATGCGGGTCTGTGTGTACCAGGATAAAGTTTACGGGATCCAGGAACAGCAATTGTATATCCACAATCTCCGTACGGGCGTCCAGACTTCGGTTTCGGCATCCCGGCAGACGGTGGATGTTCTGGACGTTTTCAAGAACGGATGTTTCCTCAGCCGGCAGGCAGATGGAGTCTATATCTGCGAACTGTCCGCTTAGGAAGACAGCCGAAAAGGAGGGGAAATAGGTGAACATTGTGGATCTGGCATTGATCTTTCTGATCCTGCTCAGCGTCCTGTTCGGGATTTACCGGGGATTCCTGCGCTCGATGATCAATGTTCTGGTTCTCCTTCTGAGTTTTGCCCTTGCACTGTGGATTTCCCCCCTGCTCTCCAGAGTCATTGCCGCAAAGGAGAATTCGATTCTGTACAGAATGATCGAATATACGGAAGGGGCTTCCAGAATTCCTTCCATCGAAGAAGCCAGGATGGATGTTGCGGAACTGACGGAAGACGAAATCAATGAACTGGTGGAAGCGGCTGCCTTTACGGATCCAATCCCGAAACTCCTGAAAAAGAACCTGACGGAACAGGCCTACAGGAAGGACGGACTCATTACGGTTGAGGAGTATTTCAACCGTTCGCTGGTGGATATTACGCTGAATCTGTTCAGTTGTTTTGTATTGGCTGTTTTCTTTTATATCCTGTTCAGCATTCTGGTCGCGTGTGTCGATTATGTTGTGCAGTTTCCGGTGCTGGCCATCGGGGATGGGGTTTTCGGCGCCGTATTCGGAGCGCTGCGCGGTGTTCTGCTGTGTATGATCCTGTTCCTGGTGGTTCCTGCTGTCCTGTCTGTGATTCCTTCCAATATATCCGTGGTGGAAAAACTGGTGAACGGGAGCACTCTGTTCGGCTGGTTTATCCGTTATAATTTCTTCCTGATGGGGATCCGGGGAACGGTGTAAACAAGGGGATATGGTATGGATAGAATCATCTGTTCTTCGGTTCTCAAGGAATATGATTTAGGGGAAAAATGCCTTTCGGTCCTCCCGTTGACGGGGGGACTTCTGCATAGAATGCTCCGGTTGGACACGGATTCCGGCAGTTATGCCGTCAAGGTCCTGAATCCGGAAATTGTGAAAAGGCCGGCGGCCCTCGGTGATCTGGAATACGGGGAAGACCTGGCCCGGGCCTGCCTGCAGTCCGGGATCCCGGCGGTAACAGCCCTGCGCAGAAGGGGCAGAAGCGTTACCCGTCTGGATGTAGCAGGGATCGGGAATGTTTCCGTGATGGTTTTCCCGTATGTGGACGCAGTCATGAACCGGGACCCCCTGGACCCGAAGGAAGCCGCGAAACTGATGGGGGCCCTGCACGGAATCCATCAGACAGGGATCCGGGGGAAACAGGGGAAGGAAGGAATTGCGGATGCAGCCTTTCCGGTGTATGCCCAAAGAGCGGAAAAGGCAGGAGAACCGTTTGCCCCGCTGTTGTTTTCGCTTGTACCTGAACTGGTCCGGATCCAGGAAGCCGCGGGAAAGGCATTGCAGAATGCGGAGAACCGGATTGTAATCAGTCACCGGGACCTGGACAGGAAGAATGTCCTGTGGAACAGACAGCGCCACCCCTATCTGATAGACTGGGAAAGCGCCGGACCGGTTCCCAGAGCGCAGGAGGTCATTGATGTGGCCCTGTCCTGGGCACAGAAAGACGATGGGTCCGTGGATCTTCCACAGTTTGTTTTGCTGGTGGATTCCTATGAAGCACTCGGGGACCGCTTCTCGGAACAGGAAAAACGGAATGGATTCTATGAGAGTTTCCTGCCCCGGCTGGGCTGGCTCCGGTACAGCCTTGACCGTGCTCTGGAAGGAGACGGGGAGGACAGGCAAGCAGGCCGGGAACAGACAGAACTGACCCTGCGGCAGATGCAGGGGATTCTCAGCCTGGAATCTGCCGTAATCTGACTGAACAATCCGATGATCTGCCGGCTGCTTCCCGTTTGTCCCAATAGTTGGGTAGGCGATCGCATCCTCAAATGATTCAGAAAAAAAGCAAAAAACTGCTCCGTGAAGCCGACCGGCAACACGGAGCTGTTTTTTCTAGGGAACTTTTGTTATTCTGTCTGTTCCTGCCTGTGAAAATGGGTGTGGGAAGGAACAGGACACTGAAAATCAAATATATCATCAATCATCCGATGGACGAGGGAGGCATGTGTCGTATCGGCAAGACGATAATAGATTTCCTTCCCGGCCCGTTTTGAAGTAATCAGGCCGGCCTGGCGCAGAAGACGCAGATGGTGGGAAACGGCCGGAGCGGACATGCCGACTGCCGCAGCAATATCGCTGACACAGTCTTCGGTGTGGCAGAGAAGCCAGAGAATCCGCAGCCGCGTGCCATCACTGATCAGGGAGAACGTTTCGGCAACCTGAATGCAGGATTCCGGATCGGGAAGATCACCGAGCAGAGTTTCCGTGTCCCGTCCGTGCTCATGGGGAAGATGTTTGTTCTCCACGCAAATCCACCTCCGTTATCTTGGCATTATTTGTAGTTTATCGCTTGCAAAGAAGCTTGTCAAATAGGGGAAGGAAGAGAAATCAAAGCCCAAAAACACGAACATTAATTTTGGAATGTTATGAAATGTTCGATAGATTTAAAGATAAGTTAAATGTAAACGGAGCGTATTGCAAAATGTTCGGAAAACGCCTACACTGCAGATAGATGAGGGAAGGGAAGGATGCAGCATGAACCGCTTGATTCTGGATGTTTACGGGATGTCTGCAGCTCTTTTCTGTATCCATAAATGCATAGAATCTCAATGAATACGCACAGGTTTTTCTGCGCGCATTTTTTATTCCCGGAGATCTCCCGTGTCCGGCTTTCCGAACCGGGACGGTTGATGGGGAAGAAAGGGAGAACAAGATGAAAAAGGTAGCCGTGATTATGGGCAGTGACAGCGACCTGGGCGTTGTCAAGGGAGCAATTGACCAGCTCCGTACATTGGAAATCCCGTTCGAAGCACATGTGATTTCCGCACACCGTTCCCCGGAAAAAGCTCGTTCGTTCGCGCTGGCAGCCAGGGATAACGGATTCGGCGTCATGATTTGCGCAGCGGGGATGGCCGCCCATCTGGCCGGCGTATTTGCTGCGGCAACGACACTGCCGGTAATCGGAATCCCTGTGAAGTCCGCCGTCCTGGACGGGATGGATGCCCTTCTGGCAACGGTGCAGATGCCTTCCGGGATGCCGGTGGCAACGGTAGCCATCAACGGTGCGGCAAACGCGGCTTTGCTGGCAGCGCAGATCCTGGCTGTGGAAGATGAAGGTCTGGCGGGGAAACTGCAGGCACTTCGGGAAAAGCAGACAGCCGGGGTAGAAGAAAAAGACAGAAAACTGCAGGAACTTCTCAGCACGGAAGCCTGACAGGAACAAAGACAGAATAAACGGGCTGGACCCGGATTCACCGAAAGGAGATTTACAGATGGATATCGTCAAGAAAGAGCAGCTTTATGAGGGAAAGGCAAAACGTGTTTATGCAACCAATGATCCCGATCTGTGCATCGTTGACTATAAGGATGACGCGACCGCTCTGAACGGTCTCAAGCGCGGCACCATTGTGGGGAAAGGCGTGATCAATAACCGGGTGACCAACCACCTGATGCGGATGCTGGAAGAAAAAGGCATCCCCACGCATCTGGTTCGTGAACTCAGCGACCGGGAGACCCTGGTACGCAAGGTCAGCATCGTTCCTCTGGAAGTGGTTGTCCGCAATATTGCCGCCGG
Source organism: Clostridia bacterium (assembly GCA_017413675.1). The sequence continues at coordinate 21,004 of JAFPSR010000080.1, forward strand.
TTCTCTTTCCAAGCGTCTTGGCCTGCCGGAAGGAACCAAACTGAATAAAACGGTCCTGGAATACAGCTACAAGGATGATGCACTCGGAGACCCCATGGTCAATGAATACCATATCGCTGCCATGGGCTGGGTCAGCAAGGAAGATCTGGACCAGATTGCCGATTATGCACTGAAAGTGAATTCTTATCTGACCAAATACCTGCTCCCCTTCCATATTGAGCTTGTGGACTTTAAGCTTGAGTTCGGCAGAACAAGTGACGGCAGGATTGTGCTGGCTGACGAGATTTCTCCCGATACATGCCGCTTCTGGGATACGGAAACCCATGAGAAACTGGACAAGGACCGCTTCCGCCGGGATATGGGCGGTGTAGAAGACGCTTATCAGGAAATTCTGAAGCGCCTGATGGGTGACTGAGAAACGTCTGAGGCAAAGCCAAAGGAGATTCATTTGTGTTTGGAATATACGATAAAAGCAAAATAGGGATTGTTTCCGCCGTCTATAATGCCCTGTATGCCCTGCAGCACCGTGGCCAGGAGAGCTGCGGGATCGCGATCAACAAACGGGGAATTATTACAGGACATAAGGGAATCGGGCTGGTGAATGATGTTTTTACGCCCGAGATTCTAGCCCAGCTTGAAGACGGTGAAATGGCTATCGGGGATACCTGCTACGGAACGGTGGCAAATCCGTCGCCCGTGGATGCACAGCCGTTGGTAGTCAATCACAGTAAAGGGAATATGGCCCTGTGCAGCAGCGGGAATCTGGTCAATGCGTTTGAAATGCGTATGCAGCTGGAAGACAGCGGAGCGATTTTTCATACCAATACAGATACCGAAGTCATTGCCTATGCCATAACCCAAGCCAGGATTCACAGTACTTCCATCGAGGAAGCTATTTCCAAGGCGATGGAGGAACTGCGCGGATCCTATACCATGCTGGTTATGTCTCCCCGGAAACTGATTGCTGCCCGGGATCCCAATGGGTTCCACCCCCTGTGCATCGGAATGGTCGGAGAGTCCTTCGTGTTTGCGACGGAGACCTGTGCACTGGATTCCGTCGGCGCAACGTTCCTGCGGGATGTGGATCCGGGGGAAATCGTGATCTGTGACAGCAACGGATTACGCTCCATCCGTACACATTGCGAAAAGGTAAAAAAGAGCCTGTGTGTGTTTGAATATGTTTACTTCAGCCGTCCGGATTCCGTTGTGGACGGAAGCAGCGTACATAATGCCCGCCGCCGCGCCGGTGCGTTCCTGGCCTTACGGCATCCGGTCGATGCGGATGTTATCGTCGGCGTACCGGACAGCGGGTTGGATGCCGCACTGGGATTCTCCCAGCAGAGCGGGATTCCGTATGGGATCGGCTTCATTAAGAACAAGTACATCGGCCGTACTTTCATCCAGCCTACACAACAGGAGCGGGAGAACCTGGTTCGGATTAAACTGAATCCAGTGGAAGCAACCGTGAAAGGAAAGCGTGTAGTCTTAGTGGATGATTCCATCGTTCGCGGAACCACTTCTGCCCGGATTGTCGGGATACTTCGGGAAGCCGGGGCCAAGGAAGTACATATGCGGATTTCCTCGCCGCCTTTCCTGCATGCCTGTTATTATGGGACAGATATCGACGATGATACAAAACTCATCGCCAATAATCATTCCGTGGAAGAAATTGCCAGAATTATCAATGTCGACAGCCTTGGTTATCTGGCTTATGAAGATGTTGTGCAGCTGGCGGAGAAAGGCGGGGAATTCTGTACGGCATGCTTTGACGGGAAATATCCCGTGGAGCCGCCCAAATACAGACAGAAGAGCCGTTATAACGAATATCTGCCGGAAAACGCACTGGATTAATCAAGTACAGACGGGAGAAATGAAATGAGCAAGAGTTACTCCGAAGCATATAAACAGGCAGGAGTGGACATTACAGCCGGCTACCGGGCAGTGGAACTGATGCGCAAACACATTGTCCGCACGGTCACCGAAGGTGTACTGGGCGGGATCGGCGGTTTCGGAGGTATGTTCGAACTGAACACGGAGGGGATTCCCCATCCCGTGCTTGTGTCCGGGACAGACGGTGTGGGAACAAAGCTGAAGCTGGCATTCCTGATGGATCAGCATAACACGATCGGGATTGACTGTGTGGCAATGTGCGTCAATGATGTCATCTGCTGCGGAGCGAAACCCCTGTTCTTCCTGGACTATATTGCCTGCGGCAGGAATGTCCCCGAAAAGATCGCGTCTATCGTGGAAGGCGTCAGTGAAGGATGCGTGCAGGCAGGAGCAGCCCTTGTGGGAGGCGAAACTGCCGAGATGCCCGGCTTCTATGATGAAAAGGAATATGACCTTGCCGGCTTCAGCGTCGGCGTGGTTGACAGGGACCGGATTATCGATCATGCTTCCATCCGTGCAGGGGACGTCATCCTGGCGCTGCCTTCCTCCGGAGCACATTCCAACGGTTTTTCCCTGATTCGGAAGATCTTCGATGTGGAGCATGCAGATCTTGGAAAATATTATGAAGACCTGGGAACCACCCTGGGGGAAGCGCTTCTGTGTCCTACCCGGATCTATGTCAGGAGTGTCCTGAAGGCACATGAGCAGGTGACGCTCAAGGCGGTATCCCATATCACCGGCGGCGGTTTTTATGAGAATGTACCCCGGGCACTGCCGGAAGGATATGCGGCAGTAATTGAAAAAAAGAGCGTACGGACGCCCGCCCTCTTTGACCTGATTGCCAGGACGGGGGGGATCGATGAGAGAACCATGTTCAATACGTTCAATATGGGTGTCGGGATGACCCTCATCGTTGACAAGACAAAAGCCGACCAGGCTTTAGCCTGCCTGCGGGAAGCCGGGGAAGATGCCTATATTATCGGGCACGTGGAAAAGAATGCAGAGGGAGGCGCCGTGCTTTGCTAGCCAGACAAAGGATTGCCGTACTGGTCAGCGGCGGCGGAACGAATCTGCAGAAACTGATGGATGCACAGCGTGACGGATTTCTTCCGGATGGGGAAATCGTCCTGGTGGTCAGCAACCGGAAAGCGGCTTATGCACTGACCAGGGCAAAGGAACGGGGGATCCATACAGAGGTTTTATCCAAATACATGGAACCGGATCAGGACCGGTATGATGAAAAACTGCTGGCCCTGCTTCGGGAAAACAGGATCGATGTGGTTGCCCTTGCCGGTTTTCTGGGAATTGTAGGCAAACGGGTTCTGGCCGCCTATCCCGACCGGATCGTGAATATTCATCCGGCCCTGATTCCTTCCTTCTGCGGGATGGGATATTACGGTCTGGCGGTTCATGAGGCTGCACTGCGGCGCGGGGTGAAACTGACCGGGGCCACAGCGCACCTGGTTACGGACGATGTGGACGGCGGGCCGATCCTCCTGCAGAAAGCGGTGGAAGTGCTCCCCGGAGACACTCCCGAAATCCTGCAGCAGCGGGTCATGGAGCAGGCGGAATGGATTATCTTCCCGCAGGCTGTCGAAATGATCTGCAGACAGCGCCGTTTCGGGGAAACCTGATGCGGCAAGTTATGATATACTGATAATATACAGAGTAAAAAGGAGTGTGTCGTATGCGTATTCAGCCGCTTTCTGAACTCCTTGCCGGGAACGTTTATCCCGGACGTGGGATTGTCGTCGGGAAGAGCGATGACGGAAAAAATGCCGTATTCGTTTACTTTATCATGGGACGCAGTGTGAACAGCCGGAATCGTATCTTTACCAAAACGGAAGACGGTATCCGTACGGAAGCCTATGATCCGAGCAAAATGACGGATCCCTCCCTGATTATTTACGCCCCTGTACGCGTGTACGGGAATTATACCATCGTTACCAACGGGGACCAGACCGATACAATCCGGGACGCCCTTGAAAAAGGCGGGGATTTCATTTCCGCACTGCGTACCCGGGAGTTTGAACCGGATGCACCGAACTACACGCCGCGGGTCAGTGCCATGGCAACATTCGGCGGCGGAGATTTTACCTTCCAGATGGCAATGCTGGCTTCCGATTCCCAGCGCGGGGATTCCTGTGTCCGTTATTTCTATGAATACAACCCGTATTGCGGCGAAGGACGCTTCCTGCACACTTACATGGGGGACGGCAGCCCGATCCCTTCTTTCGAGGGGGAACCGGAGCGGGTATCGATGCATGGGAACATCGATGAACTGACCCGGGATGTATGGGCGCACCTGAATGAGGATAACAAGGTATCCCTGTACGTACGCTATACAAACCTGGAAACCGGCGCGAGCGAAGAACGCATCGTCAACAAATTCAACTGAGAAAGTGATTTTCCGCGGCGGAAACACTGCGGAATACAGAATAAAGGAGTACTACGCATGGCGAATGAATTAGCTCTCAAATATGGCTGCAACCCGAATCAGAAACCGGCCCGTATCTTTATGCAGGACGGTTCTGACCTCCCTGTCAAGGTTCTGTGCGGACGGCCGGGATATATTAATTTCCTGGATGCCCTGAACGGATGGCAGCTGGTCAGTGAACTGAAGGCATTTTCCGGGCTTCCCGCCGCAACCTCTTTTAAGCATGTAAGCCCTGCCGGTGCTGCATTGGGCCTGCCCCTGACGCCGGTTCTGCGTAAGATTTACCAGATCCCCAAGGGAGATCTGTCCCCTCTGGCATGCGCTTATGCCCGTGCGCGCGGTGCAGACCGCATGTCTTCCTTCGGCGATTGGATCTCGCTGTCGGATCCCTGCGATGTGGACACCGCCCGCCTGATTGCCCGTGAAGTATCTGACGGCGTGATTGCCCCTGGTTATTCCGCGGAGGCACTGGAAATCCTCTCTGCCAAACGGGGCGGCAGCTACAATGTTGTGGAAATCGATCCGAACTATACCCCGGATCCCGTGGAACATAAACAGGTCTTCGGGATTACCTTCGAGCAGGGACGCAACAATCTGAAAATCACGAAGGATCTTCTTCAGAACGTGGTTACGGAAAATAAGGAAATCCCCGAAAACGCTATGCGGGACCTGATTATCTCCCTGATCACCCTGAAATATACGCAGTCGAATTCCGTCTGTTATGCCTATGACGGTCAGGTTATCGGTGTCGGGGCCGGCCAGCAGAGCCGTATCCACTGCACACGGCTGGCGGGCAACAAAGCGGACAACTGGTTCCTGCGCCAGCATCCCAAGGTACTGGGACTGAAATTCGTAAAGGGACTGGGCCGCGCCAACCGCGACAACGCAATCGATGTTTACATCTCCGACGAATACGAGGATGTTATCGGGGACGATGTCTGGCAGGATACTTTTGCCGTACGTCCGGAAGTCTTCACCAGGGAAGAAAAGCGTGCCTGGCTGGACCAGTTCAGCGGCGTTGCCATGGGATCCGATGCGTTCTTCCCGTTCGGCGACAATATTCAGCGCGCCCGGAAGAGCGGTGTGACATACATTGCGGAACCCGGCGGATCCATTCGGGATGACGATGTGATTGCTACCTGCAACCAGTACGGTATTGCCATGGCGTTTACCGGTATCCGTCTGTTCCATCATTAATCGACAATTGTTTTTGGAGCGGCTCGCTGCCCAGGAGCGCGAGCTGCTCTTTTTGAGTGATTGCTATCCGGTGTCATCTGACCTGACATCGTTTCCGATGGGAGGATCTATCAATGCGGATTTTGGTTATCGGCGGCGGCGGCCGCGAACACGCAATCATACGGAAGCTGAAGGAAAGTCCTTTGGCAGATAAGATCTATGCAATGCCCGGGAATGCGGGAATCGGCCAGGATGCGGTACTTGTACCATTCCCGGCTACGGATCTGGAAAACATGGTTGCTTTCGCCCAAAAAGAACAGATTGATTATGTCGTGGTAGCACCGGATGACCCACTGGCGCTCGGAGCTGTGGATAAGCTTAGGGAAGCAGGAATTCCGGCATTCGGCCCGACAAAAGCAGCGGCCAGAATCGAAGCAAGCAAGGCGTTTGCAAAAGGCCTGATGAAAAAATACGGGATCCCAACAGCTTCCTATGAGATTTTTTCGGATGCGGACAGTGCTTTTGCCTATCTGGAATCGGCGCAGTTCCCGATTGTGATCAAGGCCGACGGCCTTGCGCTCGGCAAGGGTGTCGTGATCGCCGGGAATCTGCAGGAAGCCAGGGAAGCTGTCGAAGAAATGATGCTGCATGACCGTTTCGGCAGCAGCGGGCACACTGTGGTTATAGAAGAATATCTGGAAGGGCCGGAGATTTCCGTGCTCAGCTTTACGGATGGGAAGACAATCCGCCCCATGGCTTCTTCCATGGATCATAAGCGTGCCATGGACGGGGACCAGGGACTGAACACCGGGGGAATGGGAACCATCGCACCGAATCCGTATTATACGGCGGACGTGGCGGAGGAATGCATGCGTACGATCTTCCTGCCGACGATCCGGGCAATGGCTGCCGAAGGGTGCCCGTTTACCGGCTGTCTGTATTTCGGATTGATGCTGACTGCCCGGGGACCGAAAGTGATTGAATACAACTGCCGCTTCGGGGATCCGGAGACACAGGTTGTCCTCCCGCTTCTGGATGGAGACCTCCTGGAACTGATGCAGGCAACCACGAACGGGACACTGGATCAGGTGCCGTTTTCGCAGAAACCGGGTTATGCCTGCTGCGTGATCCTGGCCAGCGGCGGATATCCGGCATCCTATCAGACAGGCTTCCCGATTTCCGGTTTGGAAGATGCATCTGAAACCTGCGAGGTTTTCCATGCAGGAACAAAGGAAAAAGACGGAAAGATCGTGACCGGCGGAGGACGGGTACTGGGAGTGACCGGCAGGGGAGAAACTCTGGAACAGGCAATCCGCTGTGCGTATGACGGGGCGGAAAAGATCAAATTTGACAAACTGCATATGCGCAGGGATATCGGAGCACGTGCACTGAAGAGGGGGATGGGCGTCCAGCCCGAATAAAGAGATGAGTGTATTTCGGATTTATGTAGAGAAAAAACCTTCCCTGTCCGGCGAAGCAGACCGGCTCTGTAACGACCTGGTCCAGTTTTCCGGAGTCAGGAATCTGAAGAAAGTCAGAATTATCAACCGGTATGATGTGGAAGGCCTTTCAAAGGAAGCCTTTGATCAGTGCCGTATGGTGGTCTTTGCCGAACCCCAGCTGGATGTGACTTATGACCATCTCCCGCAGGAAGGGGATGTCCGGTTTGCGGTGGAAGCCCTGCCGGGACAGTTTGATCAGCGTGCGGACTCCTGTGCGCAATGCATCCAGTTTGTTACGGCACAGGATCGTCCGATCGTCCAGTACGCCAGGGTATACCTCCTGTACGGGAATCTGACGGATAAGGAAATTCAGGCTGTCAAGCAAAGTGTGATTAACCCGGTGGAGAGCAGGGAAGCGTCCCTGGACCGGTTTGATACGCTGAAAATGACGTATCCGATTCCGGAGACCGTCGAGACGATGACGGGGTTTATCGACAGAACAGAGGAAGAAGCTGCCGCACTGATCGGCGAACTCGGCCTGGCTATGGACAAGGCGGATATCCTGTTCTGCCAGCAGTATTTCCGCTCCGAACACCGGGATCCGACCATTACGGAAATCCGCATGATCGACACCTACTGGTCCGACCACTGCCGTCATACCACATTCCTGACCAACCTGAACCGGGTTGAAATTGAGGAGGAAGTGGTCCGTAAGGCGTTTGACCGGTATCTGGAAATGCGCAGGGTTACGGGCAGGGAAAAGCGTCCTGTCAACCTTATGGATATCGCTACCATTGGAAGCCGATATCTGAAAAAAACCGGGAAACTGAACAATCTGGACGAGAGTGAGGAAATTAATGCCTGCTCCGTCGTTATCGATGTCAATACAGACCAGGGGACAGAAAAATGGCTCTGTATGTTCAAAAACGAGACGCACAACCATCCCACGGAGATCGAACCTTTCGGCGGCGCGGCAACCTGTATCGGGGGCGCGATCCGCGACCCGCTTTCCGGACGTTCCTATGTATATCAGGCAATGCGGGTTACCGGTGCGGCAAATCCCCTGTCCAGGGAAACCCTGCCAGGAAAACTGCCGCAGCGCAAGCTGGTGACAACCGCGGCTGCCGGATATTCCTCTTATGGGAACCAGATTGGCCTGGCTACCGGGCTTGTCCATGAATTTTACCATCCCGGCTATGTGGCGAAACGTCTGGAGATCGGGGCGGTCGTTGGGGCGGCCCCTGTTTCCCATGTTCGCCGGGAAGAACCGGTATGCGGGGACCTGGTGATCCTGCTGGGCGGCCGGACCGGGCGGGATGGCTGCGGCGGCGCAACAGGTTCTTCCAAATCGCATTCCGCCCAGTCCCTGGAGGAATGCGGGGCTGAAGTGCAGAAAGGGAATGCGCCGGAAGAACGGAAACTGCAGAGGCTTTTCCGCAAAGGGGAAGTTACCAGGCTGATTAAACGCTGCAACGACTTCGGGGCAGGCGGGGTTTCCGTTGCCATCGGGGAACTGGCGGACGGGCTGGACATTGACCTGAATGCGGTGCCCAGGAAATATGACGGTCTGGACGGTACGGAACTGGCTATCTCGGAAAGCCAGGAACGTATGGCCGTGGTGATTGATCCGAAGGATAAGGACCTGTTCCTGCAATATGCGGCAGAAGAGAATATCGAAGCAACACCCGTTGCGGTTGTAACGGATGAAAACCGCCTGCGGATGACCTGGAACGGGAACCGGATCGTGGATATTTCCCGGGAGTTCCTGAACAGCAACGGCGCACCCAAGAACGCGGATGTGCATGTGGATAAGGGAGAGGTATTCTCCTCGCCGTTCCACGGGGAATTCAAAGAAAGAATGCAGACCATGGTGGGAGATCTGAATGTAGCCTCCCAGAAAGGTCTTTCCGAACGGTTCGACTCCACAATCGGGGCAGGATCGGTCCTGATGCCGTTCGGGGGCAAGTACCAGCTGACACCGATGCAGATGATGGCTGCCAAGATCCCCGTACTTCACGGGGATACCACGACCGTCAGCTGTATGGCATTCGGCTTCCAGCCGTATTGGATGGAAAAACATCCTTTTGTCGGCGCTTATTATTCCGTTCTGGATTCCGTAAGCAAACTGATTGCCGGAGGAGCACCCAGAAAGAAAGCTTATCTGACGCTGCAGGAATATTTCCAGAGCATGACACAGGATCCCCACGGGTGGGGACTTCCTTTCGGTGCCCTGCTCGGAGCCCTTCAGGCACAGGATGATCTCCAGGTTGTGTTCCCAAGCTTGGCAAGTCAAAGTGGAAATTATCTAATTCGTTCAAATACATCTTATTCTAAGTACAATCTATTTTATTTACAATTTAACAATGTACAATGTACCATTTTACCATACGGCTTTGTGCATCGC
>JAFPSR010000081.1 GCA_017413675.1 Clostridia bacterium
CATTTTCTTAACAAAAAGCAAGAACAAAAAGAGTCCTTTTTTTTAAATTTATAACAAGTTCTGAAGGAGATTTCGCTAACTATCCTCGGAAAACGGGTTTTCCTGGGAATAGTCCTCTTCTACGCTCTGGTCATAATAACTACGCTGGGAAAGATCCCTGTCCGGATAGGGAGGATCTTCCTCCGAAAACAGGGATGTGGAGCGGTTCACCGGCATCATCCGGCGGGCTTTTTCCCCTCTGGACGGCCTGGAGGGCGGCGAGGGGGGCGTCAGGTCCGCAGGGGAGAAAAGGGTGGGTTCCTCGGCAGGAAGCCCGGGGGAGCCGGCTTCCTTTTCCAGAGACAGGTTCCATGTAATCTGTTCCGGCAGGGGGACATCCTGCATTTCATCCGCATCTGAAGCCATTTGCCCGTCAAACTCGCGCAGGCGTACGGAAAGGGCGGAGTACCGGTCCCGGATCTGGTTGTTGTCCACCATCTGGCGGACCGTTCCTTCCCTTCCTACGATCACAACCAGGGAAACCGCACGGGTAATAGCTGTATACAACAGGTTTCTGGTCAGGAGCAGCGGGGTCCCGCTGTGCAGGGGGAGGACGACAGCCCTGAACTCGGATCCCTGGGATTTATGGATGGACATCGCATAGCACAGATCCAGATCTGCAAACAGTGTGTCATCATAGGTGCAGATTTTCTCGTCATCGAAGCATACGGTAATCCGGCGGGCGGCAGGTTCAATGGAAAGGATGATTCCGATATCCCCGTTAAAGATGCCGGTACCGTCCCGGCCGTCGCGGGTTTCCCATTCCATGCCGTAATTATTCCGGATCTGCATGACCTTGTCGCCTTCCCGGAACAGGGTATCGCCTACGGAAAGTTCCTGTTTCCGGCGGGAGGGCGGGTCCAGTACCGCCTGCAGCTGCCGGTTCAGATTGATGACGCCGGTTTCGCCCCGTTTCATGGGGCAGAGGACCTGGATATCGCGGAAAGGGTCCAGATGGAAATAGTTCTTCAGGCGCGAGGCGCACAGGCGGATTACGCTGTCGGCGGTCTGCGACAGGCTTTCCTGGCGCTCGAAGAAGAAGTCATGGGTCTTGTCATTCAGGACGGGATAAATGCCGGCGTTGATCGCGTGGGCATTCTCCACAATCAGGGAAGAAGCAGCCTGCCGGAAAATATGGGTCAGGACCGTAACCTGTATGGTTTCGGAGGCAATGATGTCCCGAAGGACATTCCCGGCGCCAACGGAAGGAAGCTGGTCCATATCCCCGACCATGACCAGGCGGGATCCGGGGCGGAGTGCCCGGCACAGGGAACGCATCAGGTGAATGTCCACCATGGACATTTCGTCCACTATGACGGCATCTTCATCCAGCGGATGGTCAGCATCCCGCTGGAAACGGGGTTCTTCCCCGTCATCCGGGAGATATTCCAGGAGCCGGTGTATGGTTTTGGCCTCCATCCCGCAGCTTTCCGTCATGCGTTTCGCGGCACGGCCGGTCGGGGCACACAGGGCAATGGATCTTCCTGCCTGTTGGAACAGCCGGATCACGCAGTGCAGGACCGTGGTTTTCCCGGTACCGGGACCGCCGGTCAGCACCGATACGCCTTCCTGGACAGCCATGGCAATGGCCCGTTTCTGCAGGGGATCGAAAGAAAGACGGTTTTCCCGTTCGTAATCGGAGATCGATTCGGTCAGGTCTGGCATGGGGGAGAATGCGGCAGCATCCCGCAGCTGAATCAGGCGCTGGGCGACTTCCGTTTCCGCGGCATACAGACTCGGCAGGTATACAATGACCTCTTCATCCTTCTGCTTGAGGACAAGCTGGCGGTTCCAGGCAAGGGAAACGATGGCCTGCTCCACGCGCTCCGGATCCGCCTGCAGGAGACGGGATACATATTCGCTGAGCATGGGCCGGGGCAGATAACAGTGGCCGGCCTGCTGGGCCGCATCATACAGCAGGTAGCGGATTCCTGCGCGCAGACGGTATTCGCTGTCCCGGGCAATTCCCATGGACATTGCGATGCGGTCGGCGGTCTGGAATCCGATCCCGGGGACATCATCCACCAGGCGGTAGGGATTTTGCCGCACGATGGGGATTGTGTTTTCCTGGTAGGTACGGATGATCCGGTTGCAGTACGCAGGGGAGATGGAGAAACGGCTCAGGAAAAGCATGGTATCGCGCATCTGTGCCTGTTCCTGATAGGAAAGGAGGATCTGTCGGGCTTTCTTGGGGCCGATGGTAGGGACTTCGCGCAGACGTTCCGGGTGATCGCGCAGGACCTCCAGGGTTTCTTCTCCGAATGTCTGGACAATCAGGCGGGCCGTGACGACGCCGACGCCCTTGATGGCGCCGCTGCCGAGGTAGCGTTCGATCTCATCGGCGGAGGAGGGCAGGATAGTCTGGGCCTGTTCGAATTTGAACTGGTCTCCGAAAACAGAATGGGTTGTCCATGTTCCGGTTAATCGGACATGCTCCCCCTCCTGTACATAGATCATCGTGCCGACGCACGTGATCTCCTCCCCGCGGGAAAGCAGGCTCAGTACAGTGTAGCCGTTGTTATCGTTGCGGAAAACAATGGACTGTACAACGCCTTCCACTTCACTTTCCCCCAGCAGGGCAGGCCGGTTCTTTGCTCCGTAACTGCCTTTTCGCTGCCAGTCGAACCCGTTTTTCATGAAAATCCTCCGGTGTATTTCTGTCCGGTACCATTATACCATACCCGGCCGCTCCTTTGGAGCACCCGGGGATCATTTGAGACAGAAGTTGAAAGCAGGACTGCAAACAATTTAACAATGCGTTTGATTGACAGGGAAATGTCCGGATATTTATCCACAGAAGGAGGAACAACAATTTTCCCGAAATAACGTGGGTTTGACTTTGTGCACAGAGTTATCCACATTATCCACAGTTTTCACGGCGTTCGGTCAGGAGAATCCAGCCTGCAGGACTTCCTGCATTTTCCTTCGTTCCGGATCCGTTTCCGGCCGCAGGTGGGTGATTTACATTCCCTGCAGGGTTGTTTATAATCAAAAATGCAGGAAACGGGACCGGGAAAGTGTCCCGCGCAGAGGGAAGAGGAAACGGAATGTTGGATTTACGGCCGCATTATCACTATTATCCCGGGAAGAACTGGATGAATGATCCGAACGGCCCCGTGGCATACCGCGGAGGGCTTTTATTCTTCCACCAGTACAATCCGTTCGGGGCGAAGTGGGGAAACATGCATTGGAAACAGGTCTTTTCCCCTGACCTTGTACGATATGTCCGGGGCGGGAACGCGCTGGCTCCGACAGAAGGCGGATATGATAAGGATGGGGTTTTCTCCGGATGCTGTGTGGAGAAGGACGGGAAACTGTACGCACTGTACACCGGTGTGCGTCCGGAGGTCCAGTGCCTGGCCGTATCCGGTCTGGAGGAAGTCCGTTTTGAAAAATATGAAAACAACCCGGTCATCCTGCCGCCGGAAAACCGGGAAAACCTGGCCGGATTCCGGGATCCCTTTGTTGTGAAGGAAGAGGATGGGTACCGGTTGCTTCTGGGCAGCGGGCACGGCAAAGAGGAAGGCCTTGTGTTTTCCTATACCAGCAACGACCTGATTCACTGGGAGTATCGTGGGATCTTTGCATCGCTTCCCGCCGCGAAGGCAGGATACATGTGGGAGTGCCCGAACCTGCTTTCCCTGGGGGAGCATAAGAAATTGCTGCTGGTTTCTTCGATCCCGCTTGGACGCGTTATGGCTGCAGTCGGGAAACAGGACGGGGATGCCATGAAGATTACGGGAATGCATCCCTACGACCTGGGCGGCGGATGTCTGTACGCCCCGAATGTGGCTTTCCTGCCGGACGGCAGGCAGCTCCTGTATGCATGGCTCCGGGAAGACGGTGACCGGAGTGAAAGAGGATGGCAGGGAGCCCTCAGCCTGCCCCGGGAAATCCGGCTGCTGCCGGATGGGACGGAAGGCGCCAATCCAGCACGGGAAACGGTCCAGCTGCGGGACAGGGAACTGGTTTCCGCACGCGCTTTTACCCTGCACAGCGGGGACAATCCCCTCCGGGGCATCTATTCCCGGCACCTGGAGATCGATATCACATTCGAGACCGGTGCTTCTGCCCTGGGACTGGAAATGTGCAGGTCCCGGGACGGGAAGGAGAAAGTGGTTCTGGAGTATGACGGGGCAGCGGAAAAGCTCACCTGTGATGCGACATCCTGCGGCGCTTCGGAAGTCTGCGGAGGATATGTAATCGGGCAGGGGGTGACCAGCCTGCGTATCTTCCTGGATGGATCGGTCCTGGAGGTCTTCATCAACGGGAGGGAAACCCTGACAACCAGGGTGTACCCCGAAAAGGAAGATGCCGACGGACTGCGGCTGTATGGACTGCCGGCCGTCCGCATCCAGGGACTCAGGGTTTTCTCCATGCAGGATATCTGGGAAGGGGAAGAAAGATCCCTGTAAAGAAAGGACAGGAAAACACTTGAAGAAGAAATTGGATCCGGTGGTAAAACAGCGTATCCAGCTGTATGGAGGGATTCTCCTGATGCTGGTTCTCTGCGTGGGCTTTGTCAGACTGTACCGGATGATTTCCACCAGCAAGTACGGACAGATACTGGACGGGACCGGGGAGACCATTCAGTCGGCGGAAACGGTTCATGTGGAATACCTGGATACGGATGCGTTTGAGGTTCCCATGGGGGAAAGTGCCTACCAGATCCGAAAATACGGATCGCTCCTTTCCTGTACGGCAGCCGCCCTGCGAAGAAACGGGCAGGATACGGATGTGCTGTCTCTGAACAGGCTCCTGTCGGAGCGGGGGATCTATACGGACGGTGCCCAGGTGGACTGGAAGAAGATGGAGAAGGATGAATCCTTTGCGGTAAGCAGGGTCCGGGCTCCGGTTTCGTTTACCTCCAGGGAGATTGCGGGATATCTTCGTTCCGGCTTACTGCCGATTGTCAAAGTGCATGCAGGGGAAGAGGAAAGATGGATTGTGATCACCGGGGAAGACCTGCTGCACGGGTTTACGGTTCTGGACCCGATGAGTCCGGAACAGACTCTGTATCTGAAGGAATACGGCAGGGTATATGCACTGCGGGTGCTCGAAAATCTGTAAAAAAATGCAAAAAACTGACAATCATTCATACTTTGTACATATTATTGAAATAATCGGCTGTTATTCTGATAATGACGAAAGGAGAGACCTTTCGGTAACAGATCGGAATAAGGACAGAGCCTCTTTCCCTCTCTCTCCTGAAAGCAGGCAGACCTTTTTCTATAGATGGCGGTCAGATCCGTCATGCAGCGTCGCGTTGCGAAAAGAATCACCATGGCTCCAGTCAGCCATGGTTTTCTTTTAGGAAAAACGGAGAGACAAAAGACAGGGAGGAAATATGCGCTACTGTGTACACTGCGGGTCCCCTATCCCGGATGATGCCCTCTTTTGTCCAAAGTGCGGGATAAAGACGGATGCCGGGTTCCGGATGGATCCGGGACAGCCCGGGATGGAAGGATTCCGGCCTGAGGACTGGACAGCGCAGATTCCCGAGGACAGGAAAAAACGAAAATGGCTGATCCCCGTGGTCTGTGTGCTGCTGGCGGCCGCAATCCTGATTACGGCCATTCAGCTGCCGTCTCTGGTGCGGAAGATCCGGCACCTTCTGCCGCTTGGGGAGGTTCCCGGCATCCTGACTCCCGCACCGAGCCTGGAACCCGTACCGACTCCCGATTTCGCGGGAACCCCGGAGCAGCCGGGTACGCCCGTGGAGGTGCCTCATCTGGAGCAACGTCTCTATCTGCAGATGCTGTCTGCTGAGGAGATGGATAATTTCCAGGCTTTATACCGGAGCGTCATGACCTGTGAAGAGGAATGCGTACTGCCGCATGCCGTGTCCCCGGAGAAGGTTTCCGAACTGTACAGCCTGCTGTACTGTGAATGTCCGGAAGCCATCCACCTGGCCCTGGACGGATCCCAGCGCATAACCTATTCCTCGGATGAAAGCCGGGTTACCGTCCATCTGACCTACACGATGGACAAGGCGGAATTCCGCGCCTATACCAGGGCCTGCAAAAGCCTTCTGGAACGGTGGAAAGAGAAGACGGAAGACATGACGGACTGGGAAAAGGAAATGTATGTCTACGAACAGCTGGCCAGAGGCTGCAAATATGACATGGATGCCCGGTATGCGGCCGGTGCCGCAGGGGCAATGATTGAAGGGAAAGCCAAGTGCGACGGGATTGCGCATGCCATGCAGTGGGCCATGCAGGAGATGGGAATCCCCTGCGGCTGTATCCTGGGCATTAAGGAAGGGGACACGGTTGGGCACTGCTGGAACTACATCATCCTGGACGGGGTTCCCTCCGAACTGGATGTTACCATGGATGTACGCAAGCCGGAAGAAAAGCGGATCTGCCTGTATGCCTGCGTGAATGTTTCCCCGGAACAAATGCGGGCGGTCTACCATCTGGATTCCCTGCATGACCGGTTTATGCCCCCGGCCGCAGAGGGGACGAAACCCGAAAGCTATCATGAGAGGAACGGGACTTATTTCCCGGAAGGTGCAGAATGGGAAGACCGTGTACGCGAACTGTGTGAGGCGGCATCGGTACACAATACCTCTTTCAGCATCCAGTTTGAAACGGAAGAGGATATGGATGCGTTTTTTGAAGCGATTCCGGAGCTTCTGCAAAGATGGGCAGAAGCGGGATATATCCTGTCGGACGGGTGGATGTCCTGGAGAGAACCATTAACCCGCACTGCCGGGATCACGTTTGATCCCTCCTATCTGAATCAATGAAAAAACACCCGGACAGCGGATGCTGCTGTCCGGGTGTTCTGTCAGACTGTGGGATCCGGTTATACACGGCCGGTCAGGGTAATCAGGGCGACCTGGGGATGATTGAACAGGCGCAGGTTTACGCCGGAAGCCCCCAGGCCTGCATTGATGTACTGGGAAACAAAGTCTACAGATGCCAGTCCTTTTACGTAGGTATTGTCCGGGAAAACTCCCATTTCCGGGACATATACAGCACCCAGGCCGGGGAGGCGGAATTGGCCGCCGTGGAAGTGCCCCGCCAGGATCAGGTCCACGTTCATCTGGATGTTGTTCGGGATCACCAGGCCTGTCTGTGCGTATTTGGCCTGCGGCAGATACGGAGTATGCGTCAGCTCCACGACGATATCCTCGGGCTTAATCTGTTCCCGGAGGTCCTTGAGCTGGAGATAGTAGTTCTTCTGGTATTCATTGATGGCGATCGCTTCCAGCATCTCATGGGCATCCATGCCGCTGGCGCGCAGGTCCACCAGTGTCTGGTCGATCTGCTGGATGGCGCCCTCCAGATCCTCATCCAGGAAGTTGCGGGCATTGACAAGCCAGATGGCCCGGCCGGTGCTTTCCGCCAGCTTGACGGGCAGTTCCAGCCAGTTTGCCCCGTGTGCCATTGCTTCGGTCAGGTAAGGGGTCGGGACATAGAAACCGTTGGCATCCACATTCATCAGGATGGGGTCATGATTGCCGTTGACGAAGTAAACCGGTTTGTTGTAGGTCTTCAGGGCATCCAGGAGTTCCACAAAAGGTTCCATGTTGCCGTCATCGGGAGAGTTGAGCATATCCCCGGAAAGGAGAACGGCGTCGAACTTGGCATGCTCCAGGGCGCGGAGGATCTGGGACTGGCCGTCCCCGTAGGTCCTTTCATGCAGGTCGGAGATATGCAGGAAGGTGTATCCTTCCAGTTCCCTGGGAAGCGTTGGCATCGTTACGGTAACCTTGTCCACCGTGACGGTACGGTCCATCCGCAGGATCACGATCCCCGTGATCAGCACAGCCCCGATCAGAAGGAAGAGCAGGGTAAGGCGCAGGATCTTTTTCGGATTGCGCGGTTTATTGACGACAGGGCGACTCCGATGGATCCGGGGTGCCCGCCGATGCGGAGCAGGTAGATAATGGTTCTGCATGTTGGCCTCCCGACTGCAGGTACATGATTTAGGACCGTGTTTGTATTTTATCATATTTTGCCTGTTTTGTCCTTTGCCTTTCCGGGAAGCGGGGGCAAGAATTTACAAGTCGGAAACGGCTGTTTTTTGCCTTTTCATCGGCAGTTTGTTATAATACCATTGGATTAATGGCAGGAGGATTCTGGAATGCCTGAAAAGTGGTTGTCCTTTTTCCGATCCAGGAAAATCAGAAGAAGAAGCTATAAAAAAGATAAATTCCGTTTGTCGGACGTGAACTGGCTGCGGCTGTCCGTGATTGTGGGCGGTATTGCCGTAGCAGTCATGCTCGGTGTATTCGGATGGAATATTCACAAAAACCGTCAGCAGCGGGAGACGCTGCCCGAAGGGCTTGTTCCCACGGCCTCCTCGTCTGCCGGTACGCCCACGGCAACGGTCCCCGGGAGCACACCTCCCCTGATGGACGGGAAGACGGAAGCAACGGCGCTGGATCTCAGCGAGGAAGTTGTCACGCTGAAAACCAAAGAAAAGAGAATCAATACCCCCAGTTTCTTTAATGAGGAGCTGGTGTACAGCGCGGGATCCGGATCTCTGGACCTGCCGGTTCTGAAGACCCTGTATACCTATGACCTGCTTACGGACAAGGAAAAGAAAATTACCAAGGCCGTTGTCAAGGACGGGGAAATCTATGAAACGGTTATGAACGAGAACTGGATCATCTGGGTCGATACGGACCAGCAGGGAACGAATCAGATTTACTGCATTGACCGGAATGATACCAAGAAAGACCCCGTGCTGATCAAGGAATGTGACTACACTGTCCCGAAACTGCGCCTTAGCCGTGATGTGCTCCTGTTCTCCGAACAGAACGAAATGCAGGAGGAAAGGCTGTACATTGTCGACCTGGTAACGGGGGAAGACCTTTCCATCATGGATTTTACCGATTCCATCCAGATGCTTCCGGACAACTACGGTGTTTCTTCCCCGGATATCTACGGGGACCTGATTGTATGGGCAGCCCCGAATCCGAAACAGACCAAGGAGGATATCCTTGCGAACGGGGAGAAAAGTGTAATCTACGAACTGGATCTGAACAAGATCTGGGATGAGAACTACCATCCCCCGTATTTTGATCCGGACATGTATGTCCACGAGCCGGTTACGAACGGTACGGTGCTTGCCTGGATTGACAAGAACAAGGCGCCGGATTCCAAACTGTATCTGAAGGTCGGGGATGAAATCATCCTGGTATCCGAAGGCGTGACCACGTATGCACTGGGCAACGGGTTTGTTGCCTACGGGCATGACAGCCAGGTCTATATCTACAATTATGAAACCAGGACGTACGGAAGAGTAACGGCTCCGGGCAAGAAGGGGATTCTCCCGATCGTGTCCGGGTACCGTGTGGTATTCTTTGACCTGGATTCCACCGGCAAGGATACGCTCAGATCCGTTATCATCAAGTAAACGACAGGACCGGATGCCGTCTGCGGTATCCCGAGGGATCATTATGCCGAAAGCAAAAGGGCCTAAAACCGTATATGTATGTTCCCAGTGCGGGTATGAAACCGTACGCTGGCTGGGCAGATGTCCGGACTGCGGATCGTGGAATACGCTGGAGGAACAGATTGTACAGCCGGAAACCCCGGAGAAGGGTTCCCGGACGCCGGCGGATGTGCACCTGGAAGACGCGCCGCTTCTTTGGCAGGTGGATGCCAAGGATGACGAAAGGCTCTCAACCGGAATCGACGAGTTTGACCGGGTGCTGGGAGGCGGAGCCGTTACCGGTTCCATGATCCTGCTTGGGGGAGATCCGGGGATCGGGAAAAGTACCCTGCTTCTGCAGGTATCCGATCATCTGGCCCGCGAAGGACGCCGGGTCCTGTATGTTTCCGGAGAGGAATCCCTGCATCAGCTGCGGATGCGTGCACAGCGTCTCGGGGTGGAAAAGGGAAACCTGCATGCAATGTCCCAGACCAACATGGATACGGTACTGGGCATGGCGGAAAAACTGCAGCCGGATTACCTGATTGTGGATTCGATCCAGACCATGTATATGCCGCAGATGAATACTGCACCGGGATCCGTTTCCCAGGTACGCCAGTGCGCCTCGGCATTTATGCATCTGGCCAAGGAGAACGGAGTGACCGTTTTCCTGGTCGGACATGTTACCAAGGAAGGAACGCTGGCCGGGCCTCGTATTCTGGAACATATGGTGGATGTGGTCCTGAATTTTGAAGGGGATACCCGGCAGGAATACAGAATCCTGCGGGCAGCCAAAAACCGGTTCGGTTCCATCAACGAGATCGGAATCTTCCGTATGACGGCACAGGGAATGGAAGCCGTTCAGAACCCCAGTGAATTCCTGCTTTCGCACCGCCTCCGCGGAGCAGCGGGAAGTGCTGTTACCTGTTCCATGGAAGGAACCCGTCCCGTGCTGGTGGATATCCAGTCCCTGGTTACCCCCTCGCTGTTCGGAATGCCGCGCAGACAGAGCAACGGCTTTGACCACAACCGTATGTCCCTGCTGCTCGCGGTTATGGAGAAACGGGCAGGGGTTCCGTTATACAATCAGGATGCCTATATCAATGTGGCCGGCGGGCTTACGCTGGATGAGCCGGCCGTGGATTTGAGTGTTACGCTGGCAGTGGCCAGCAGCGCCAGAAATATTCCCGTGCCTCCGGAATGGGTGGCATTGGGAGAAGTGGGTCTGGCCGGGGAAGTCCGTGCCATCCCGCAGCTGGAAAGACGCCTGGCGGAAGCGGCGCGCATGGGATTTACCCGCGCCCTGGTTCCAGCCGGAAATCTGCGGAATCTGCGTCCCGTGGAGGGACTGGAATGTGAGGGGGTGGATACACTGTACCATGCGTTTGCCGTCGTGCTGGGCAAACCGAATCCATAACCTGTATAACCTGCCGGAACAATTGCGGATACTGTCGGGGGTCTGTTTTATTTATTTGTTTTGTTTGGACTTATTCACCGGACTTCCCTTGGTTCCATACGTTCCCGGCGGGAATGAAACAACCTGAAGGAAGTGATCTATATGTCAACGGATATTGATCGGAACGAAAGAACCGTACTGAACCGTTTCCTCCGGATCCTGATCATTCTGCTGGGCATACCGGTCGGCATTTCGGTTGCGCATCTTGCCCGCTTTATGTTGGGATCCGTCATCGGTGCGGACCGTCTGCCGGTATGGACAGCACCTGCCCTCTATGTGGTAGGCTCCATCCTGTTTGCGGTGCTGGGGTTTATCTTTTCGCAGGCGATTATTGATTTCGTCCGAAAAGTTGTGCTCGGAACCGTAAGGAAACTATTGCAGATTCCCCTGTCAGACCTGATATTCGGGATTCTTGGCCTATTAATCGGACTCCTGATTGCAGCCATTATCTGCCGGCTTTTCGATAACCTACCGCCCTTCGTGAGTATTCCGATTTCCGTAGTCATTTACGTATTCTTCGGAAGTATCGGAATCCTGATCGGTGCGAGACGCTGGCATGAACTCCCCAGCAGCGTTACCCGCCATCTGCATCGGCCGCGGCGCAGGGACAGAGCAGAAGAGGCAGAGGAAGACCCGGAAGCGGGAACAAGAGAAGAAAAACCGACGGAAACGGGGAAAAACCCCGGCATCACAAAACCTGTCCCCAAAATCCTGGATACCTCCGTGATTATTGACGGACGGATCTATGATGTATGCAAAACGGGCTTTATGGAAGGCCCGCTGGTGATTGCAGATTTCATGCTCCGGGAACTGCGTCATATCGCGGATGCTTCCGATACGATCAAGCGGAACCGGGGGCGGCGCGGACTGGAAGTCCTGGAGAACCTGAAGAATCTCAACATCGAAATGCAGATCGATCCTACGGATTTCGAGGATACCGAGGAAGTCGACATGAAGCTGCTGCGGCTGGCGAAGCTTCGCGGCGGCTGTATCGTGACCAATGATTACAATCTTAACAAGGTCGCGGAAGTGAGCGGGATCCCAGTGCTCAATATCAATGACCTTGCCAATGCGCTGAAACCCGTGGCCATGGCCGGGGAGGAAATGCAGGTAGCTGTGATCCGGGAAGGAAAGGAAGCCAACCAGGGGATCGGGTATCTGAACGACGGGACCATGATCGTGATCGAGAACGGGAGGACACTGATCGGCAGTGCGGTTACCGTGGTGGTTACTTCCGTCCTGCAGACCAGTGCCGGCCGTATGATTTTTGCCAAAGTCAAGGAAGAAGAATCCTGAAAAACCGGGAACAAGGCACGGGACGAAAAAAAACAACGGATTGCTGTAGGTTTTGCAGCAATCCGTTTCTTTTATGTCGGCCAGCCAGGTGCAGTTCAGGGGAAGAAGAATAAATCAAAAATATAATTGGAATTTACAAAAAAATAACAGGAAAAAGAGCAAAAATCCGTTTGACAAGCCAATTTTCGGCTGATAAACTAAAAAAACAGGCCTAGGGGGTAGTTTGCCCTTTTTTGGCCCTGTAACTGTCTGTAATCAATTAAATTGTACTATGTTCTGCGCTCCGGCGCAACGGCTTTGTAAATTTTTGATTGTTTCGTGAACAGATTCTTAGCAGTGAGGTGAATGCTCCAATGATCCATCCGGTATCAATGGGTACCCGCACCCGCATGAGTTTCTCCAAGATCAATGAAGTCCTGGAGATGCCGAACCTCATCGAGGTGCAGAAGAACTCGTACCGCCGTTTCCTGGAAACGGATCTGCACGAAGTTCTGGCTGATTTTTCTCCGATTACGGATTTCGCGGAGAAGCTGTCCCTCGAACTTCTGGATTATTCTCTGGATGAGAAACCGAAGTATACGGTGGAAAAGTGTAAGGAAAGGGATGCAACCTATTCCACTTCCCTGAAAATCCGTGTCCGCCTGATCAACAAGGAAACGGGCGTTATCAAGGAACAGGACGTCTTTATGGGCGATTTCCCCCTGATGACCGAAACCGGTACCTTCGTGATCAACGGTGCCGAACGTGTTATCGTTTCCCAGCTGGTCCGTTCCCCCGGCGTCTACTATGCCAAGGAAGTGGACCGCAACGGCAAAAACCTCTTCGCTACCACCGTTATTCCGTCCCGCGGCGCCTGGCTGGAGTATGAAACGGCATCGGACGATGTCCTGTATGTCCGTATCGACCGGAACCGGAAAATTCCGATTACGGTGCTTCTGCGTGCCCTGGGAATGGACAGCGACGCCATGATTTATGAAAAGATGGGCGACAATGTCTATATCAAGGCGACTGTGGAACGCGACACCACCAAAAATACCAGGGATGCTCTCTTGGAAATCTACAAGAAGCAGCGCCCCGGAGAACCGCCTACCGTAGAATCTGCCGAACTGCTGTTAAACAATCTGTTCTTTGATGCCAAGCGCTACGACCTGCAGCGTGTCGGCCGTTATAAATACAACAAGAAACTGGCGATTGCCGCCCGTGTGGCCAATCATGTGACTTCCCGGGACATCGTGGATCCCGCTACCGGGGAAGTGCTCCTGCATGCCGGTTCCCTGATTGACAGGGAGATGGCGCAGAAGATCCAGAACGCCGGCGTCAATGAGGTGTATATTTCCTCCGAAGGCCAGGAGGTCCTGGTTATGGGCAACCACATGGTGGATCCGGCCCTGTACCTGTCTTTCGATCCCAAGGCAGCCGGGATCCGCGAAAAGGTATACTATCCTGTCCTGCGGGAAATCCTGGATGCGGCGGAGAGCACAGCGGAAGAGGACCTGGTTCCCGCCCTGCGTGCCCGTCTGGACGAACTCGTCCCCAAGCATATTATCCGGGATGACATCTATGCATCCATCAACTACCTGATCGGATTGAACTACGATCTGGGCAGCATCGATGATATCGACCATCTCGGCAACCGCCGCCTGCGCAGCGTCGGAGAACTTCTGACCAACCAGATGCGTACCGGCCTGTCCCGTCTGGAACGTGTGGTCCGTGAAAGAATGGGCACACAGAATCCGGATGAAGTGACACCGCAGAACCTGATCAACATCCGCCCGATTTCCGCGGCGATCAAGGAGTTCTTCGGATCTTCCCAGCTGAGCCAGTTCATGGACCAGCCGAACCCCCTGGCGGAACTGACGCATAAGCGCCGTCTGTCCGCCCTCGGCCCCGGCGGCCTGAACCGTGACCGTGCGACTTTCGAAGTCCGCGACGTTCACTCCAGTCACTATTCCCGTATGTGCCCGATCGAGACACCTGAAGGACCGAACATCGGCCTGATCGGATCTCTGGCCACATATGCCCGGGTTAACGAATACGGTTTCATCGAAGCGCCCTACCGCCGTGTGGACAAGGTCAATCATGTCGTAACCGAAGAAATCGATTACCTGACCGCGGACGAGGAGGACGGCTTCATTGTCGCCCAGGCGAACGAAGACCTGGATGAAAACAACCACTTCGTACGCAGCCGTGTTACGGCACGTATGCGGGATCAGATCATCGAGGTTGCTGCCGAAGATGTGGACTACATGGACGTCAGCCCCAAGCAGGTTGTTTCCGTAGCTTCCGCTATGATTCCCTTCCTGGAGAACGATGACGCCAACCGCGCCCTGATGGGTGCGAACATGCAGAGGCAGGCAGTCCCGCTGCTGATGCCCCAGGCTCCCATCGTCGGTACCGGCATGGAATACAAAGCGGCGGTCGACAGCGGCGTATGCGTGATTTCCCGTGTCAACGGCACCGTGGAATATGTCACGGCGGACCGGATCGTAATCCGTGACGATGTCGGACAGACCCATGAACACCGTCTGATTAAGTTCACCCGTTCCAACCAGGGGACCTGCATCAACCAGCGCCCCATCGTGAACCTCGGCGAACGTGTGGCTGTCGGACAGGTTATTGCCGACGGGCATTCCACCGACCACGGCGAAATCGCCCTGGGCCGCAATATCCTGATCGGCTTCATGAGCTGGGAAGGTTATAACTACGAGGATGCAATCCTGATTTCCGAAAAGATTGTACGGGAAGATGTATTCACCTCGATCCATATTGAAGAGTACGAATCCGAAGCCCGCGATACCAAGCTCGGGCCGGAGGAAATGACCAATGACATCCCGAATGTCGGCGAAGATGCCCTGAAAGACCTCGACGAGCGCGGCATTATCCGCATCGGCGCGGAAGTCCGTGCAGGTGACATCCTGGTCGGCAAAGTCACCCCCAAGGGTGAAACCGAACTGACCGCGGAAGAGCGTCTGCTCCGGGCGATCTTCGGAGAGAAGGCCAGGGAAGTCCGTGATACCTCCCTGCGTGTACCGCACGGCGAATACGGCATCATCGTAGACGTCAAGGTGTTCACCAGAGAGAACCGCGACGAGCTGCCGCCGGGAGTCAACCAGCTGGTCCGTGTCTATATCGCCCAGAAGAGAAAGATCTCCGTCGGCGATAAGATGGCAGGCCGCCACGGGAATAAGGGTGTTGTTTCCCGGATCCTGCCGGAAGAGGATATGCCTTTCCTCGAAGACGGCACCCCGCTGCAGATCGTACTGAACCCCCTGGGCGTTCCTTCCCGAATGAATATCGGGCAGGTTCTCGAAACCCACCTGGGTTATGCCGCCAAAGCCCTTGGCTGGCATGTGGCAACCCCGGTATTCGACGGCGCCAAGGAAGATGATATCATGGACTGCCTGGAGAAAGCCGGACTGCCCCGCAACGGCAAGAGCATCCTGTATGACGGACGTACCGGTGAAAGGTTTGAGAACCCTGTTACCGTCGGGTATATGTACATGATCAAACTGCACCACCTGGTAGACGATAAGATCCATGCCCGTTCCACCGGCCCGTATTCCCTGGTAACCCAGCAGCCTCTGGGCGGTAAAGCCCAGTTCGGCGGCCAGCGCTTCGGTGAAATGGAAGTCTGGGCTCTGGAAGCTTACGGCGCAGCCCATACACTTCAGGAAATCCTGACAGTGAAGTCGGACGATGTCGTCGGACGTGTGAAAACCTATGAAGCGATCGTCAAGGGCGAAAACATTCCTGAACCCGGAGTGCCTGAATCTTTCAAGGTCCTGGTAAAGGAACTGCAGTCTCTTGCCCTGGATATCCGCGTACTCAACGAGGACCATCAGGAGATTGTCCTGCGTGAACTGGAAGATGAAGACGAACTTGAACCCATCAGCGTGACGATGGAGGATCTCGAACCCATTGCGGAAGACGACGAAGAAACCGTACGGCCTGCCGCACAGGAGAATGCCGCAGATGAAGATCTGGATCTCGATTCCGATGAACTCGAACTCGGAGATCTGGAAGATCTGCCGGATCTGGATGATGACCTCAGCCTGCTGGATGACGACGAGGATCTGGATTTCTAAGCTTTCAGCGACAGTGACAATACGGGGAGGATAATACCTTGTTTGAATTAAATAATTTTGACAGTATACAGATTGGTCTGGCATCTCCCGAAAAGATCCGCGAATGGTCCCACGGAGAAGTCAAAAAACCGGAAACCATCAACTATCGTACACTGAAGCCGGAACGCGACGGTCTGTTCTGCGAGCGCATCTTCGGGCCTACCAAGGACTGGGAATGCCACTGCGGAAAATATAAGCGGGTACGCTATAAGGGCGTTGTCTGCGAC
The DNA here is from genome assembly GCA_017413675.1 of Clostridia bacterium. The sequence continues at coordinate 16,533 of JAFPSR010000081.1, forward strand.
AAGTGCGGCGTAGAAGTCACCAAGGCAAAGGTTCGCCGGGAACGTATGGGTCATATCGAACTGGCTGCTCCGGTATCCCATATCTGGTACTTCCGTTCCATCCCTTCCAGGATGGGCCTGCTGCTGGACATGGGTCCCAGGAACCTGGACCGTGTGCTGTATTTTGCCGCCTTCGTTGTTCTGGATCCCGGTGATACCGACCTGCAGTACAAGCAGGTACTCAGCGATGTGGAAATGCAGGAAGCGCAGAATAAGTACGGTGCCGATGCCTTCAAGGCGGAGATGGGTGCCGAAGCGATTCGCAAACTGCTCATGGACATCGACCTGGATGCCCTCAGCGAAGAACTGAGAAATGACCTGCATGATTCTTCCGGGCAGAAGCGCCTTCGCGCCATCAAGCGTCTGGAAGTTGTAGAAGCTTTCCGTAAATCCCACAACCGTCCCGAGTGGATGATTCTGACCGTAATCCCGGTAATTCCTCCGGAACTGCGTCCCATGGTGCAGCTGGACGGCGGACGTTTTGCCACGTCCGACCTGAATGACCTGTACCGCCGTGTCATCAACCGCAACAACCGCCTCAAGCATATGCTCGAACTCGGCGCGCCCGACATCATCGTCCGCAACGAGAAACGTATGCTCCAGGAAGCAGTTGACGCCCTGATCGACAACGGCCGCCGCGGCCGCGGCGTAACCGGCCCCGGCAACCGTCCCCTGAAGAGCCTGAGCGACCTTCTGCGCGGCAAACAGGGACGTTTCCGTCAGAACCTGCTGGGCAAGCGTGTCGACTACTCCGGCCGTTCCGTTATTGTTGTAGGTCCGGAACTGAAGATGCATCAGTGCGGCCTGCCCAAGGAAATGGCTCTGGAACTGTTCAAGCCGTTTGTTATGAAGAAGCTGGTCGAAAACGACCGTGCCCATAATATCAAGAGCGCCAAGCGCATGGTGGAGAGAATGCGTCCGGAAGTCTGGGATGTCCTGGAAGACGTCATCCATGACCATCCTGTCCTTCTGAACCGCGCCCCGACCCTGCACCGTCTCGGAATCCAGGCCTTTGAGCCGGTTCTCGTGGAAGGTAAGGCCCTCAAACTGCACCCGCTGTGCTGTACCGCCTACAACGCCGACTTTGACGGCGACCAGATGGCCGTACACGTACCGCTGTCCATGGAAGCCCAGACGGAAGCCCGCTTCCTGATGATGGCTGCCAACAATATCCTGAAGCCGTCCGACGGCAACCCGGTTGTAACCCCCACGCAGGACATGGTCATCGGTTCCTACTACCTGACGATTTTCCGTCCCGGCGCCAAGGGAGAAGGCCGTGCCTTCAAGGATCAGGAAGAAGCCCAGATGGCTTACCAGGTTGGCGAAATCAGCCTGCAGGCCAAGGTCAAGATCCGCCTTGCCCGTGAAATCAACGGCGAGAAGCGTACCAAGATCGTGGAGACCAGTGTCGGACGCATCATATTTAATGAAGCAATCCCGCAGGATCTGGGATTCCAGACCCGCGAAACCGAGGATGACGCCTTCAAGCTGGAGATCGACTTTGTTGTCGGATCCAAGGACCTGAAGAATATCGTTTATGCCTGCTACCGCAAGCATGGTGCCACGCAGACTTACCAGATGCTGGACCGCATCAAGGCTATGGGATTCAAGTATTCCACCCGCGGCGCCATCACGGTATCTGTCGGCGACGTTGTTGTTCCGGAAACCAAGAAAGCCATCCTGGCCGAAGCCGAGGAAGAAGTATCCAAAGTGGAAAATGCTTTCCGTTTCGGCGAACTTTCCGAAAACGAACGTTATCAGCGCGTTATCAACATCTGGGACGAAACCACCCGCCGTGTGACTGCGGAAGTGGAAAAATCCCTGGATGACTTCAACCCCATCACCATGATGGCCCGTTCCGGTGCCCGAGGATCCATCAACCAGATCCGTCAGCTGGCCGGTATGCGCGGCCTGATGGCGAACCCGTCCGGCGGCATCATCGAGTTGCCGATCCGTGCCAACTTCCGTGAAGGCCTGAGCATTCTGGAATTCTTCATCTCCTCGCACGGTGCCCGTAAGGGTCTGGCCGATACGGCTTTGAAGACTGCGGACTCCGGGTACCTGACCCGCCGTCTTGTAGACGTTGCCCAGGATGTTATCGTTCGGGAAGAAGACTGTTTCGAAGCTCATGGAGAGCAGGTCCGCGGCATGACCGTCGGCGCCATCATGAACGGCGGCCAGATGATCGAAAGCCTTGAGGAGCGGATCCGCGGCCGTGTGGCGGCGGAGGACATCGTCCATCCCGAAACCGGAGAAATCCTGGTTCACCTTAACGAGGATATCACCTATGAAAAGGCCGAAGAGATCGTAAAGGCCGGCATCAAGCAGGTCAACATCCGTACGGTCATGACCTGTAAGTCCGAAAGCGGCGTATGCGCCAGATGCTACGGTGCCAATATGGCGACCGGATACCGCGTGGATATCGGCGAAGCTGTCGGCATCATTGCCGCACAGGCCATCGGTGAGCCCGGCACGCAGCTGACCATGCGTACATTCCATACCGGCGGCGTTTCCCAGGCAGCAGATATCACACAGGGTCTTCCGCGTGTGGTTGAATTGTTCGAAGCCAGAAAGCCGAAAGGCCTGGCTGTGATCAGTGAGATCAGCGGTACCGTACACATCGGCGAGAACAAACGGCGCCGTGAGGTCACTGTCACGAATGCCAATGGAGAAGCGGTGGTTTATCCCATCAACTATGGCTCCCTGCTCAAGGTTGCCGAAGGCGATGTGATCGAAGCCGGTGACGAACTGACCGAAGGTTCCGTCAACCCGAACGAACTGATCAAGATCAAGGGCGTCCGCGGAGTGCAGGAATACCTGACCCGTGAAGTTCTTTCTACCTACAGACAGCAGGGTGTTGACGTATCCGACAAGCATATCGAGGTTATTGTCCGCCAGATGCTGCGCAAGGTCCGCATTGAGGACAGTGGGGATACCGAAATGCTGCCCGGCAGTCTCGTGGATATTTTCCGCTTTGAGAAAGAAAACGACGAAATTATCCGCAATGGCGGCCAGCCTGCAGTTGCCAAGCGTATCCTGCTGGGGATCACCAAAGCCTCCCTGGCAACGGACAGCTTCCTGTCTGCCGCATCCTTCCAGGAAACCACCCGTGTTCTGACCGAAGCCGCGATCAAGGGCAAGGTCGATCCGCTGATGGGCCTCAAGGAGAATGTTATCATCGGCAAGCTGATTCCCGCCGGTACCGGCATGAAGCGCTACAAGAACGTGGATCTGATCGAACAGGATCAGACCCTGAGCGAAGCCGGGGAAGACTGATTCCCTTCGAAGCATAAATTATAGGAATAAATTCCCCTGTACGGGATCCTGTTTCCCGTGCAGGGGAATTACTCTCGAACGCAAAAACAGGGAAACGCCTGTTTTCGCGGGGATGAATGTAAAATATTCGCGTTTTTCCGCATTTCCCGGCTATTTCGAAAGAAACATGAATTGACACTTGTTTTAGATAATGATAAAATTTCATGGTGTGCGTTCCGATTTTTTTCTGACCCGGAAAGATCGGGACCGTGAAGCCTGTCCGGAATCCGAGGGTTGCGGATTCCTTAGGAATATCTTCATAAACGCTATAAAGGAGGTGCAAGAATGCCCACAATTAATCAGCTGATTAACAACGGAAGGCAGAAGAAGACCTACAAGTCCAAAGCTCCCATCCTGGAAGGCAGCCCGCAGAAGCGCGGCGTTTGCTTGTCGGTAAAAACGCTTACCCCCAAGAAGCCGAATTCCGCACTGCGCAAGATTGCCAGAGTACGTCTGACGAACCTGATCGAAGGTACGGCTTACATTCCCGGTATCGGTCATAACCTGCAGGAGCACTCCGTCGTCCTGATTCGCGGCGGCAGAGTCCGTGACCTGCCTGGTGTCCGCTATCATATCATCCGTGGAACGCTGGATGCAGCCGGCGTAGCCAATCGTATGCAGGGCAGGTCCCTCTACGGCGCCAAGAGACCGAAGAAGTAACTTGTCTTGAGCCGCCCGGGATGAAGCGGCGCGCGAAAGCGCGGATGCGCTGCGTTTGGAACAGACGCTTCGTATGGCTTATGCTGAGCCCGCAGTCCCGAGGTGAAAAAAAGTCCTCCTCTCCCGCCATCTGAAGGAGAGCGGCTGCTGTAAACTGATTTTCTTCTATCTCTTTTCACTATTAGGAGGATAATGCATGTCCAGACGTGGGTTTATTCCCAAGAGGGAAGTGCTTCCCGATCCCGTCTACGGAAGCATCGTTGTCACCAAACTGATTAACCAGGTGATGTATGACGGCAAACGCGGCACGGCCCAGGAGGTCTGCTACGAAGCGTTTGAAACAGTTGCTCAGAAGACCAATAAGGACGCTATGGAAGTTTTCCAGGCTGCCCTGAACAATATTCTCCCGATGCTGGAAGTCAAGGCCCGTCGTGTCGGCGGTTCCACTTACCAGGTCCCCATGGAGATCCGTCCTGAAAGACGGCAGACCCTGGCCCTGCGCTGGCTGGTGGAGTTCTCCCGCGCCCGCGGTGAGAAGACCATGGCTGAGCGTCTGAGCGCTGAAATCATGGATGCTGCGAACAATACCGGCGCAGCTGTCCGCCGTAAGGAAGAAATGCACAGAATGGCCGAGGCCAACAAGGCATTCGCGCATTTCCGCTGGTAAGGTATTACGATTTGAACTGTGTATAAGGATGGAATCTGACTTTGGCTAGGCAATACTCACTCGAAAACACGCGCAACATCGGGATCATGGCGCATATTGATGCGGGCAAGACCACGACCACGGAACGTATCCTGTTTTATACGGGCCGCGTGTACAAGCTGGGCGAAACGCATGAAGGTAATGCCACCATGGACTGGATGGAACAGGAGCAGGAGCGCGGAATTACGATTACTTCTGCTGCCACGACGTGTTATTGGCGCGACACGCGCATCAATATCATCGACACGCCCGGCCATGTGGATTTCACGGTAGAGGTTGAGCGTTCCCTGCGTGTGCTGGATGGCGCGATCGCCGTATTCTGTGCAAAAGGCGGTGTGGAACCGCAGTCGGAAACGGTATGGCACCAGGCTACCAAGTACGGGGTACCCCGTATCGCCTATGTGAACAAAATGGACATCATGGGCGCGGATTTCTATCATGTCGTAGACATGATGAAAGACCGGCTGCACGCTAACGCTGTGCCGATTCAGCTGCCGATCGGCGTTGAATCCACCTTTACGGGCGTTGTGGACCTGATTGAACAGGAAGCGGTTATCTATCTGGATGACAAGGGAACGGTATCCGAGCATACCGCCATTCCCGAGGATTTGGTCGAAAAAGCGGAAGAATACCGTACAGCCATGATTGAAGCCATCGCGGAAACCGATGATGAGATCATGGAAGCCTACCTGGGCGGTGAAGAGATTTCCAAGGAAGCCATCCGCAAAGCTTTGCGCAAGGCGACCATCTCGAACACCATCGTGCCCGTGGTCTGCGGGACTTCCTACCGCAACAAGGGCGTCCAGCTTGTCATGGATGCGGTTGTGGATTACCTGCCTTCTCCTCTGGATGTACCCCCGATTCACGGAACCCTGCCGAACGATGAAAACACGCAGGTGATCCGACATTCTTCGGATGAGGAACCGTTCTCCGCACTGGCTTTCAAGATCATGGCGGATCCTTTCGTCGGCAAACTGGCATTTTTCCGTGTTTATTCCGGAACCCGTCAGACCGGCACATATGTATATAACGCAACCAAGGGAAAACGGGAGCGTTTCGGACGAATCCTGCTGATGCACGCCAACCACAGGGAGGAGCTGGACACGGTTTACGCCGGGGACATTGCTGCTGCCGTCGGTCTGCGTGAAACCACGACAGGGGATACCCTGTGCGATGAAGAGCATCCGGTAGTGCTGGAGTCTATGGTATTCCCGGATCCCGTTATCCGTGTGGCGATCGAGCCCAAGACGAAAGCCGGTCAGGATAAGCTGACCACAGCCCTGATCCGTCTTGCGGAAGAAGATCCCACCTTCAAAACCTATACAGATACGGAAACCGGTCAGACGATCATCGCCGGCATGGGGGAACTGCATCTGGAAATCATCGTGGACCGCATCAAGCGCGAGTTCAAGGTGGAGGCCAATGTCGGCACCCCGCAGGTTGCCTATCGGGAAGCGTTTGGGAAAGCAGTCAAGGCCGAAGGCCGTTATGTCCGTCAGACCGGCGGTCACGGTCAGTACGGGCACTGCGTGATCAACGTCGAACCGCAGGCACCGGGATCCGGCTATGAGTTCGTGAATGCCATCGTTGGCGGTGTAATCCCCAGGGAGTACATTCCCGCGATCGATGAAGGCATCCAGGAAGCTGCCAAGAGCGGCGTACTGGGCGGATATGAAGTGCTCGATTTCAAGGTGACCCTTATCGATGGTTCCTACCATGATGTGGACTCCAGTGAAATGGCTTTCAAGATTGCCGGCTCCATGGCGTTCAAGGATGCCATGTCCCGAAGCGATCCCAAGCTTCTCGAGCCTATGATGCGGGTTGACGTTGTCGTTCCGGAAGATTATCTGGGAGACGTCATCGGGGATCTGAATTCCCGCCGCGGCCGTATCGAAGGTATGGAAACCAGTCCGGACCGCTGCAGCGTGCATGCTATGGTACCCCTGAGCGAGATGTTCGGTTATGCAACCGATCTTCGTTCCAGAACCCAGGGCCGTGGACTGTTTACCATGCAGTTTGACCATTATGAACAGGTACCCAAGGCAATTGCCGACAAGGTTACCGGAAGATAATAGTTATTTCTTATTATATGTAAGAACACCATAACGGAGGATTACTACTGAAATGGCAAAGGCAAAATTTGAGCGTACGAAGCCGCACGTAAACGTGGGCACGATCGGACACGTCGACCATGGCAAGACCACGTTGACCGCAGCGATCACGATGGTACTGGCCAAGCATGGCAACGCACAGGCGATGCGTTATGATGAAATTGACAAGGCGCCTGAAGAGAAGGCTCGTGGAATCACCATCAACACGGCGCACGTTGAGTATGAGACGGACAAGAGACACTATGCAAACTCCAGAATGCGGCGGATTTGATTTGACGTGGGCGGATAGATTACGTAAAAGTATTGCAAAAAAGAATCCAAAAGAATTCGACCAACTTACGGAAGAATATTATCAAAATATA
>JAFPSR010000082.1 GCA_017413675.1 Clostridia bacterium
CTATCGAATGGACCTCAAAACCAAGCAGAGTGTTCCGGTGGAAAGCGGCAAGTGTGTCCACCTGAACAATGACCATCTGATCTCTGTCGACGGCAGTTTCCTGGCCGTGTCGAACAACGATCCGGAAGACCGTAAGTCCCGGGTATATGTCATTCCCGCCGAAGGCGGCGAAGGCCGCCAGGTCACGCCCAAGGGTCCGAGCTACCTGCATGGGATCTCTCCCGACGGAAAAACCCTGGCCTACTGTGCAGAACGCGACGGGGAATTCGATATCTATGTAATCCCCTTTGAAGGCGGTGAAGAAAAACAGCTTACCACGGCTCCCGGTCTGAATGACGGTCCCGAGTATTCCCGGGACGGCGAATGGATTTATTTCAACAGCGTCCGCACCGGTCTGATGCAGTGTTACAGGATGCGTCCGGACGGCTCCGAACAGACCCAGCTGACGGATGCGGAAGCCAACTCCTGGTTCCCGCATATTTCCCCGGACGGGAAGAAAGTCGTATTCCTGCGCTACCGCAAGGGGGATGTGGAACCCGGTGCCCATCCCGCAAACAAACAGATCACCCTGCACCTCATGGATCCCGATGGGGCAAACCAGCGCCAGGTCACCGCGGAATTCGGCGGACAGGGCACCCTGAATGTCAATTCCTGGGCCCCGGACAGCAAGAGTTTTGCTTTCGTCACCTATGAACTGTAATCCCGTTTTTCCTTTATACGGCATGGCCTCCGATACACGGAGGCCATGTTTTTTTTCACAGTTGTATCCGACTTCCTGCCAATTGTATCTAACTTGTAATATCTTCCCGGCAAGCCCCTGCTTTCCTTGACCCTGCAAAATTGACTATGCTAGGATAAAACCAGAGAAAAATAGGGTATGGCGGGAAGGTCCCTGCCCTGTCCCTTGTTCATACAGACCGAAAGCAAGAAGGTGCATTCCATGACGTATTACAACCATAAACGACTCCGTCCGGGTGTCAGGATTCCGTCCCCCGGTGTCCGTGCCAGAAAGTGGCTGCGTACAAGCGGGAAAACTCCCATGCGTATTGCCGCCCTCCTTGCAGCATGCCTTCTCGTGACCACTCTCTTCAGCGGCACAGCCATGGCGGAGAGCTACGGCACGGGCAAGGTATCCACAGAAAGCACAATGGTCAATATGCGTGCATCGGCGGATCTGTCCGGCAAAATCCTGGCCAAGATCCCGAAAAATGCCAAGCTGACCGTCCTGAACATTTCAGGTGACTGGTATAAGGTCGATTATAACGGGAAAACCGGTTATATCTTCCAGGATTACCTGACCGTAACCGAGGGCAAAAGCGTTACTGCCCTGAAGCTGGGCAGCCGCGGGGACCGCGTACGCGAAATTCAGAAAAAGCTGATCACTCTGGGTTATATGAGTGGAACCGCCGACGGCATCTACGGCAAGGATACCCAGAACGCCGTTAAGGCCTTCCAGGCACGCAACGGGCTGACCAGCGACGGTATTGCCGGACGCCTGACCCTGTCCGCCATCTCTTCCAGCAAGAGCAATGCTGCCTACACCACCCTGAAAAAGGGTGACAAGAATACAGAAGTTGCCGCACTGCAGAAACAGCTGATCAAGCTCAAATATCTGAGCGGTACCGCTGACGGTGTATACGGGCAGCAGACCCAGAACGCTGTAAAGCTGTACCAGCAGACCAAGGGGCTGGAGACTGACGGTATTGCCGGCCGCGCGACCCAGCGTACACTGTTCCAGGATACCAAGGTCCTGTCCGGTAAAAAGACACTGACTGCCAATACTTCCGGAGGCCTGAGCCTCGGAAGTCAGGGCGATAAAGTCAAGGAACTGCAGTCCGCACTGATTTACCTCGGCTACCTGAGCGGTGGTGCAGACGGCGTATTCGGGGAAAAGACCGAAGCAGCCGTACGCAAATACCAGAACCGCAACAAGCTGGCTGTGGACGGAGTTGCCGGAACCCTGACGCAGAATGCCATTTTCTCCGAAAAGAGCAAACTCGTGAAGGTCATTAACACGGCCAAGCAGTATCTCGGACTTGCCTATAAGTACGGCGGGTACAAGCCCTCTACCGGGTTTGACTGTTCCGGGCTGACCATGTACTGTTACAAACAGATCGGCGTAGAGATCAGCCACTCCTCCTCCACCCAGGGCAGACAGGGCATCTCCGTTCCGATTTCCCAGATCCGCCCCGGTGATATCATCGGATTCTACAACCCCGTCGGACATGTGGGCATCTATATCGGAAACGGCGAATATATCCACTCTCCGCAGACGGGGGACGTAATCAAGATCAGCAAGCTGAACAAGCGTTCTCCTTCGACGATCCGCCGTATGGTCGGCGTACTCGTAGATCCGTAACCAGTAAAACTATCTTCCATTCCTAATATACCCTTCCTTCCGGACAGGAGCCCGAAGAAACCGTCTTCGGGCTCCTGTTCTTTTTCCTCTTCGGAATTGGAAGCGAATCTTGTCCAGGGCATGGAAATTCTCTTCTTCTTCGGGTATACTGTGATAAGATTCTAACGAAAGCAGGATTCCTTCATGCGAAAATCCGTCTTTCTTCGTTCCCTGGCCTGCCTGACGGCAGTTACATTCCTTGCCGGATGCGGGATCAACCGGGATGCCCCCGTTCCTCCGACAGCTGTATCTACACAGGAAACCGTGATAACCCCGACCGAGAGCCCGGCCCCGACCCCTGCGGCAACGCCGACCCCGGTTCCCACCCCAACCCCCGTCCCGACACCTACCCCAACCCCTTCCCCTACAGTGGATCCGTGGAAGGGCTATTTCAGCGATACGGAAACAGTCGAGATCATTGAAGGGGATACTTGGCGTTACCGCAGTCCGGATCTGGCAGTATTCATCCATAAAGTGTACCGCCGTGACTGCCGCAGCGTCTTCTTCATCGCCCATATCTATACCCGAAGCCGGGATTTCTCCCTGTTCAAATCCGCCCTGGCCAGCGAAAACGGCCGGACAGCCATTATGCCGCAGAAACTGGCACGCCAGTTCCAGGCCATCTATGCGCAGAACGGGAACTATTTTGTAGATTCCGAAAACGATAAACGCGGTCCAGATATCCGCAACGGCAGGATCTATAAGACCAACCTGGGCAGGGACTGCATGGTCTTTATGCCGGACGGGACGCTCGCAGTCCTGAACAAAAAAGAAGACCAGTATACTGCGGAAGACCTCCTGGCGCAAGGCGTTACGGATGTCATCGGCTTCGGCCCGATCCTCGTCAAGGACGGGAAGGTCCGCAAGGATCTGGAGGAAAGCAATATCTACGGCATCAATCCCCGTTCCGCCTTCGGAATGGTCGAACCCGGACATTATGTCGGGATCATCGTGGACGGCCGCAAACCCGGTATCTCCACCGGGGTTAACCTGGACCGCCTTGCCGAAGAGTTTGTTGCGGAAGGCTGCGTGACAGCCTATAACCTGGACGGCGGCCAGTCCTCCGCCATGGTTTTCATGGGGATCCAGGTCAACGATCATGAGAATGAGAACGCTTTTTCCGGTCAGCGCCGGATTCCCGATATGATTACATTCGGTACCAGTGACAAGGTCCCGACAGAATAGGAAGTTATCATGAAGAAAAAACTTCAAATTCTTTCCCTGCTCCTGATGGTCTGCCTTCTTCTGCAGGCCTGTTCCTCCATCCCCCACATCCCCCTGCCGGGTACAGAGGAGCCCGACATTCCCCCGACCGCAGCGGAAACCCCTGCCGAACCTTCCCTGCCGCCGGAAACGGCAACCCCCGAACCGGTCCCCAGCCCAACGCCGACGGTCTCCCCGACTGCACCGGCGACCCCGTCCCCGTCCCCGGATCCTGCAGAACGGGTCTACACCCTGTCCTTTGCGGGGGACTGTACACTGGGATCGCAGATTGGGAAGGAATCCAACAGTAATTCCTTCATCTCCGTTGTCGGTACCAACTATGCCCATCCGTTCAAGAATGTGCAGGAGTACTTCGGAAAAGACGACTTCACCCTCGTCAACCTGGAAGGAACATTTACAAACTCCACCCAGGCAGCCGATAAGGAATTTACCTTCCGTGCAGACCCCAGATTCGCGTCCTGCCTGACTGTAGGAAGCGTGGAATGTGTTTCCATCGTCAACAACCACAGCAAGGATTTCGGGGAAACCGGCTATAAGGATACGATCGAGGCCCTGCGTATCCGCCATATTGCCTATGCATCGTACGAAGATGCAGCGATCTATTCGGTAGATGAAAGGCTGAAAATCGGTGTCATCGGCCTGGGCTTCTATATCCCAAAATCCCGGGTCGACCGGCTGTACCAGCAATGCAAGGATGCCGGCTGCAATCTCATCATCGCCGCTTTCCACTGGGGGAAAGAAGGTTATTACCAGATCGAAAGCACACAGGCTGAATATGCGCATTACCTGATCGACATGGGTTGTGATGCCGTTGTCGGCCACCATCCCCATGTTCTGCAGAAAACAGAGGCCTATAAGGGTAAACCGATTTTCTATTCCCTGGGGAATTTCTCCTTTGGCGGCAATGCCAATCCAAAAGACCGGGATACCGTTGTCGCACAGATGCACGTCCGCGTACTGAATGACGGAAGCATCCAGCAGGAAGGAACCACCCTGATTCCCTGCTGTCTGTCCTCCACTCCCCGGGGGAACGATTACTGCCCGACCCCATACCCGGAGAACAGCGAAGATTACTTCCGCTGCCTGAGTAAGCTGGATGGGACCTACCGCGGCCCCAACATCCCGAGACAAACGCCGACGCCGGTCCCGGCTTCACAGACCCCGACCCCTTCGCGTACTCCCGCATCCGGAACACAGACCCCGGATCCTACCCCTGCACCGGCAACGCCTCCTCCGGCACCGACCGATACCGCAGAACCGGCGCCCTCGGGCTCCCCGGACGATCCCGATTCTTCAACATAGTACGGTCCGGCCTGATTCAGGCAGACCTTCTATTCCCACTGATTCCCGGAAAGCAGGTATATTATGCAGTACAATCTCTATGATTTTCCCTATCCTTCCCAACGGCAAGTAATTACCGCTGCCCGCGGCATGGTCTGTACCACCCATCCCCTGGCCGCACAGGCCGGGCTGGATGTCCTGAAAAAAGGCGGCAATGCCATCGATGCCGCCATTGCCACCGCCATCAATATGACCATTCTCGAACCCTGTTCCAACGGGTTCGGAAGCGATATGTTCGTACAGGTCTATACCGGAGGGAAACTCTACGGCCTCAATGCGAGCGGACCCTGTCCCCGCTCCATCAGCGTGGACGCAATCCGCGCAAAAGGATTTGATGCCATACCCATGACCGGCCTGATCCCCGTAAACGTACCCGGTGCGCCGGCCGGATGGGCTGCCCTGCACAGCCGTTTCGGGCGGCTTCCCTTCCCGGAACTGTTCTCCCGTGCAATCGAATATGCCCGGTACGGACATCCGGTTGCCCCTGTGGTTGCCGCCGCCTGGAGCGGTGCTGTACGCGGATACCAGAAAACCCTTTCCGGGGACGTACATGCCGGTTTCTTCCGGACATTCTCCAAGGACGGGAGAGGTCCCGAGGCCGGGGAGATCTGGAAATTCCCGGACCACGCGGAAACTTTTGAGGAACTGGCCCGGACAGACTGCGCAAGCCTGTATCAGGGACCCCTGGCGGAAAAGGTCGCTTCTTTCGTACAGCAGCACGGCGGCTTCCTTTCTCTGGAAGACCTTAAGACCTATGAACCGGAGTGGGTGGAACCCCTCCATGTCAACTACCGCGGGTTTGATGTATGGGAGATGCCTCCGAACGGGCACGGTATGGTTGCCCTAATGGCCCTGAACATCCTCAACGGTCTTTCCCTGACAGACCGGGAAGATCCCGCCATGTTCCATAAACAGATTGAGGCGATGAAGCTCGCCTTTGCGGACGGCATGCACTATATCACGGATCCCCGGTTCATGCACATGAAGCCGGAAGCCCTCCTGAGCGCGGAATATGCCGCAAAACGGCGCTCCCTGATTACAGAGACCGCCGGGATGCCGACACACGGCGACCCGTACTCCGGCGGCACAATCTATCTGTGCACTGCTGACGGGGAAGGAAACATGGTCAGCCTGATCCAGAGCAATTACCGCGGGTTCGGCTCCGGGGTTGTCATCCCCGGGACCGGGATTTCCCTGAATGACCGCGGTTATAACTTCAATATGGATCCTTCCCATGAAAACTGCATCGTGGGCGGAAAACGCCCCTACCATACGATCATCCCCGGATTCCTGACAAAAGACGGCCAGCCTGTCGGCCCGTTCGGGGTCATGGGCGGTTTCATGCAGCCGCAGGGACACCTGCAGGTTGTCTGCAATCTTGTGGATTTCCACCTCAATCCCCAACAGGCGATTGATGCCCCGCGCTGGCAATGGATCCAGGGAAAAGAAATCCATGTCGAGAAGGATTTCCCTTCCTCCATTGCAGAGGAACTCCGCCGCCGCGGCCATGAAATCCGGGTGCTCTCTTCCAGCGCCACCTTCGGGAATGGCCAGATGATCCTGCGCACCCCCTACGGATCCTTGGTCGGTGCAACGGAAAAGCGTGCCGACGGATTTGTTGCCCCCTGGTAACCCATACCTAGACGGACTGCTCTTCGGAGCAGTCTTTTTTTTTCGAAAATGCCTGTTTTCCGCCATTCTTCCCTTTTTTCCTTGCCCGGATATGAAAAATACGGTATACTAGGGATCGGTGTGTCCCGCACACCCTATCGTGTAAATTCATTTGGAGGTTCATCTGATGAAACGCCTCTTTACCCTGTTTCTTTGTGTACTCTTTCTTCTGACCCTGCTTCCCGCCGCTGCCCTGGCAGAGGGAGAAGCCGAGAACCTGACCGCGAAATGTACGATCACGGCATCCGAACTGCAGGGCCGTGTCTCCCGCATGCTGGACGACAGTGTCGCAACCGGTTGGGCTCCTGAAAACGCAAACGCTAACCTGACCATTGAAAGCAAAACACCGATTTCTTATCTGTATATCCAGTATCTTACGGAACCGCAGCACAGTTATATCGTTTCCGTAAGCCAGGACGGTTCTTCCTATACCCCGGCCGTTATGGCTGCCCGGTACAGATTCCTGGACGAACTGATCACTCTGCCCGAACCGGCAAACTTCGTCCAGCTGAATGTCGGGAAAAACGGGGAAGCCGTTACCGGACTGGCCGTATACGGGGAAGGTACTTTCCCGTCCAATCTTCCCGCCTGGCAGCCGACTGCCGAAAAATGCGATATCATGGTTCTTTCTGCGCATCCGGACGATGACA
>JAFPSR010000083.1 GCA_017413675.1 Clostridia bacterium
CCTCCCGAACGACGGGGATACCATTGAAATCTGATCCAACCAAGGAGCTGCTCTTTATATGACCTTATCCACCGAACGGCTGCTTCTGCGTCCCTGGGAAGACAGCGACGCGGAAAACTGCTATCTGTACGCCAAAGACCCGGATGTCGGCCCCCGTGCCGGTTGGCCGGCCCATACTTCTCTGGAAGAAAGCCGGGAGATCCTGAAACGGGTCCTGGAAGTGCCGGAAACCTATGCCATCTGCCTGAAAACCGACGGGAAAGCCATCGGTTCCGTCAGCCTGCATATGCACAGTGTCTCCGACCTGACCGAAAGCGAAGATGAATGCGAGCTCGGCTACTGGCTGGGCAAGCCGTTCTGGGGACGGGGCATCATGCCGGAAGCCGCTGGGGAACTGCTCCGGCACGCCTTCCTGGACCTGAATATGAAAAAGGTCTGGTGTGCCTATTACGACGGCAATGCCCAGTCCAAGCGCGTACAGGAGAAACTTGGATTCCAGTACCAGTGGACCACCATGGATGTCGATGTGCCCGCCATGCATACCAAACGGGTCGGCCATGTCAATGCCATGACCCGGGAAGAATGGGAACGACACACAGGCGGAAAGGAGAACGGATAATGGAATCCTCTGCCGATTTCCTTCCCTCCTCCATTGCCCGCCTTTTGGAAGGCAAACCCTATCAGACGGATACCACCGGGATGTCCGACTCCCGGGTCCGGCTGTACGAAGACTGTGTGCTGAAGATCGGGCCCATAGACCGGGAAACCATAGCTGTCATGCAGTTTCTCCAGGGAAAGCTCCCGGTGCCGGAAATCCTGGACTATGCGGTGGAAGGCAATACCCAGTACCTGCTCATGACCCGGATCCGCGGGAAGATGGCCTGTGAACCGGACTGTCTTGCAAACCGGGACAGCACCGTCCCCCTGCTGGCCCAAGCCCTAACCCTCTTCCACAGCACAGATCCTGCCGGCTGTCCGCGCACAAGGAGCCTGGATGTATATCTGCGTATAGCGGAAGAGAGGGTATCTGCAGGTCTCGTGGACCTCGAAAACACCGAACCGGATACCTTCGGGGAAGGCGGTTTCCGGGACCCGGAAGCGTTGCTCTTCTGGCTGAAGAACAACCGGCCGGATACGGAACCATCAGTCCTGACCCATGGGGATTTCTGTCTGCCCAACGTTTTTCTGGATAACGGGAAGATCTCCGGGTTTATTGATCTCGGGGATACCGGCACCGGGGATCCTTGGCGGGACATCGCCCTTTGCTACCGCAGCCTTTCCCATAACTATGCCGGAGTTTATGGGGGGAAAACATACCCCGATTTTGATCCCGATATCCTTTTCTCCCTTCTGGGAATCCGCAAAGACGAAGAACGGCTCCGCTGGCACCTGCTCCTGGATGAATTGTTCTGAGTTTCCTTGACGCCGCTTCCCCGGCATGATACAATACCCATGCTTTGCGGCAAGACAGTTCGAAAACCCATCCTGTCTATAAACAAACACTAGGGGCGCGACAGAATACATCTGTGTTTTTCTGCACACCCGCCGGGTGTGCATTTTTTGCGTAAGGAGGTGAGAAACAAGTATGCGCAATCTGAATACCACAAGGAAGCTCTGCCTTTCCGGAGCCGTTATGGCTATCTATATCGTTGTCATGTATATTACCCAGTCCTTTGCCTTCGGGCAGTACCAGATCCGTGTCGCCACGGCAATCTACGGCGTTGCATATCTGTTTCCGTTCCTGGTGATTCCGCTTGGCTTGTCCAATGCCCTTGCCAATATGGTCATGGGCGGTTTGGGCATCTTTGATATCCTGGGCGGCGGCCTGGTCGGTCTGGCAACCGCCGGTGCCTGTGCCTTGATCGGGAAAAAGAGACTCTCCGCCTGGTGGGTTGCTGTCCCGATTACCCTGATCCCCGCCCTGGGGGTCTCCCTGTGGCTGAGTTCCATCCTGGGTGTGCCCTATTGGACACTCGCCGCCAGCCTCCTGGTCGGGCAGGCTGTTGCCGGCCTGATCGGCGCCCTGCTGGTGCAGGCTCTGAAGAAAATCTGGAAGGATGTGTAAACATGGCAGGACGTACGAAGGAAGAAATGACCGGTCTGCATGCTTTGGGAAACAAGGCAAAGACCGTCTATAAAACCGAATATGCCCCGGAACTGCTCGAAACCTTTATCAACAAGCATCCGGAAAACGATTATTTCGTCAAATTCAACTGTCCCGAGTTTACGAGCCTATGCCCTCTGACCGGGCAGCCGGACTTTGCGACAGTCACGATTTCCTATGTCCCGGACCGGAAGATGGTGGAAAGCAAGTCCCTAAAACTGTACCTGTTCTCCTTCCGCAACCACGGGGATTTCCATGAGGACTGCATGAACATCATCATGAAGGACCTGATTAAACTCATGGATCCCAAGTACATCGAAGTCTGGGGGAAATTCCTGCCCCGCGGCGGAATCTCCATCGACCCGTACTGCAACTACGGGAAACCCGGCACCAAGTGGGAAGAAGTTGCCTGGCAGCGCCTGACGCAGCACGACCTCTATCCCGAAAAGGTTGACAACCGCTGACCCGGAAACCTGACATTACTCCAAAAACGTAAGGCATACAGAAGATTCCTGAATCCTCTGTATGCCTTCTCTGTTTTTGGAGCGGATCAAACCGCCTATGCCCTGTCCCCGGTTTTCCGGAATGCCGGGTTCGGGATCTGCATTTCGCAGGGAACCCCGGTCTGGCAAAGCCCGCAGCCGAACCGCGGGGCCAGCACCGTCCGTGTCCAGGACACGTACGGCGCGCACTTTGTGTGATCCTTCCCGTTTGCAAGGTCGATCGCATTTGCAGGGCAGCGGCGGATACAGGCCCCGCACCGGATGCAGTAGTCATAGATTCCCGTATACGGCCGGGGATCGGGCGCAAACTCTGCACTGACGATCACGCTGCCATACCGTCCCGCAATCCCGCGGGCGGTAATCAGGCCTTTGGACAGGGCAAACGTCCCCATCCCGCAGGCATAGGCCGCGTGCCGCTCGGACCAGGTGCTTCCGTAGGTTTCTTCCGTAATTTCGGGATACCCCGAGATCCCTTTCCCGCCGACCACGCTTTGGAAACGCTCATCCGACGACGGGACGCAGGCCGCATAGCCCTGCTCCCGGAACCAGCCGGCAACCGCTTCCATGAATGCCGTAATGAAAGCCTGTCCCTCGATCCGGGCATAGGACCACAGGACGGAAGAGTGTTCCTTTTCCTTCCGGTTGGTTTCCCGGACCTCCTTCCCGGCGGGGAAGAAGAAGGAAATCACCGTCCGGGCTTCCGGCAGCCACTCCTTCGGGCTTCTGTGCCATGGGCCGATCACCCCGGGCTTTTTGTATTCCGCAAACAGCGGGTCCTCCGCCGAACCGAACCCGATAATGGGTTCTGCCCACATCGGGATCCCGATATACTCCGGGCGGATTTCCATTTCTTCCGAAAGGATATTCCCGGGGATTTCGTTCCAGAGCCGTCCGGCCAGTTCCCATATCTCTTTTTTCTCCATTTTTCTTCTCCCTTTCGGATCTACGGTACAACTGTATCGTAGGTATACTGCACGGAGTACTGCAGCGATCCATCCTCGTTATAAATCTCGATAAAAAACAGCTGTCCGAACCGGCTCAGGCTGATCTCCATACTCTTCATCCCGCCCGGATAATACTGGGTAGACCGCAGGATCCGTCCCTTCTTATCGACTTCCAGGTCCTCATAAGCCCCGTCCGTATAGTAAATCCGGGTATCCTGGATCCTGTCGATCTCCTCTTCCCTGCCGGCGATATAGGACTCCCAGGTGGTATCGAAAGGGTGTACGCTGTCCTGGTTGCCGATTTCCTCACTGATGGACCTTTCGCCCAGCAGGACCGCGTCGGCCGAGTACAGGAAGCGTACCTGTCCTTCTTCAAAGGATCCCTCCGTACGGGTCCGGCAGAACACTTCATACAGGCCGTCCTCCCGTTTGACCACCTTCTCCCGGGTAAATTTTGTGACCACGGTTTCCGCATCACTCCTGTACGTCTGCGTAACCGGGACAGCGAGTTGGAGCACTCCGGGATCCGTCTCTTTTTTCCCGAAGGGCAGAAGCGAACAGGCCGACAGCAGGACTGTGCAGACAGCCAGGACCAGGCAGAGCATTTGTTTTTTCATTGGGTTCTCTCCTTTGGGGTCTTGTCTCTTCGTTTCACCAAGAGTCTTCTACATCACCAGGTAACCGCCGTCGACAGGGATGACCGCGCCGCCCAGGTAATCACTGGCATGCGATGCCAGGAACAGGCAGGGGCCTTTCATGTCCTCCCCGGTTCCCCAGCGGTGTGCCGGGATCCGCTGTGTCAGTTCCTCATACCGCTGCTGCGAGAAGCGCGGGTTCTCCGGGTTCTTCAGGGCATCGTTCATCTCGGTATCCATGTATCCCGGGGCAATCGCATTGACGTTGATCCCGTACTGGAACAGATCATTGCTGAAGGATTTGGTCAACTGCGCAACCCCGCCCTTGGAAGCCGCATAGGCCGCTATGGTTTTCCCGCCGAAGAACGAAATCATGGACGCCGTTAAGATAATCTTCCCGTACCGTTTGGGGATAAAGACATTGGCCGCCGCCCGGGCCAGCCAGAACACCGAGCTTAAGTTTGTGCGGATGACGTCGTCCCAGTCCGCATCCGGGAATTCCTGCGGGGGGTGCCGACGCTGGATCCCGTGGGAAACCACCAGGATGTCCAGATCATTGCCCAGTTTCCGAAGGCACTCGGCAAAAGCCCTTTCACAGTCCTCCCGCACTGACAGGTCCGCACGGACACCGTGGCAGCTGTACCCTTTTTTCGTGTACTCCTCCGCGACAGAGAAAGCCGTATCCGATGTGCCGACGATACAGACTTCCGCGCCGGCCTCCAGAAGGCCTTCCGCCATCCCCCGGCCGAGTCCCCGGGTCCCGCCGGTGACGATCGCCTTTTTCCCCCGGATATCAAACAGATCCATGCGCATCCTCCCATTTCCGCTATTTACACAGGTCCCGGGAACCAGTCCGTGCACAAACGGCACGCCGGCAGTCCCGGGACCCCGCAATCCTATGATCAGGCCTTATTGAATTTCTCCTTGGGCTGCCGGCATCTCGGACATCTCCAGTCGTCCGGCAGATCCTCAAAGGCAACCCCGTCATGCTCCGCGGGATCATACACATAGCCGCAGATCGAGCAGACATACTTGCCGCTGGCCTTTTTAGCTCCGAAATCCACCTCGTCAAACACGGTGGGCACCGGATGGTCCAGATCCATGACCCGTTTGGCTTCCAGGTTTTCAATGCCCTGGGGCGTATGGGTGCCGCAGTAAACGGTCGGATGACTACGGATGAATTCCCGGACCCTGTCCAGGGTCTCCCGGGCAGCGTCTTTATCATCATAGACAACGGACAGTTTATTCTCATACAGGGCTTCGTCCACATACGTGATATCCCCGTGGAGCATATAGAACAGGCCGTCGCATTCCACGATGACGATGCTGTTGCCGCTGGTGTGGCCCTTGGCCTTGATGTAGTAGATCCCGTCCTCGATTTTCTGGCTTTCCGGGAAGTTGTAATACGCCCCGTCCGTAAAGGTTACGGGGACAATGTTGCTGATCCCCTTCAGTTCGTCGGCGGAAACTTCGTCGGCATTCACGTAAATCTTCGCATTCGGGAAGGATTTCAGTTCCCCGGAATGATCGGCATGCTTATGGGTCAGCAGGATTTTCGTGACCTGTTCGGGCGCATAACCCAGGGCAGCGAAAGCTTCCATGTAGCTGGAAATATCCTTGCCGGTATACGCGGGGCTCATTTCGTCCGGAACCTCCTCCGGCGTACCGGCCGGAAGACCGGTATCCACCAGGATCACTTCTTTCCCGGTGTCGATCAGGTAGTTCTGCAGGCTGCCGCGGTAGCGGATGTTCGGATCAAATTTATCCGGACCCTCTTCGCCCCCGAAGGCAAACGGCTGGCCGTAAAACCCGTCTTTTCTGAATTGGACCGCCTTGATGATCATCTTTGCTCCTCCGTTCTGATCAGGATTCCCCCGCAAAAGTCCGGGAATCCCCCGTTCCTTTTCCGGAAATATGTAATTTTTATCTGCATTATACAGATGATTCCTTTGGAAATACAACCCGGTTCTACAGCCGCCGGACCGGGAAGTACAGATACTCTTTCCCCGTCCGCGGACAGGTATACTCGTGGACTGCGCCGGCCAGCGGAAGACGGTTGTCTTCCAGATACGCAATCATTTCGGAAAACACGCTCTCCCCGTCGTTCTCCGCCCGCAGGTATTCATAGCCCGGGATGATCCATTTTGTCCACCCGTCCGGAGCCTCAGCCCCGTCCAGGCATTCCGCGCCGGCCAGGTACAGCCCGCTGCGGTAATTCTCCCAGGGCAGGAAGGAACGGGAAAAGTCGGACATGGCCCCCCATATCCCGGCAAGGGTACCGTCCTCTTCTTTTTTGACAAGATGCCCAATTTCCCCAAAGTGGGCATTCGCATCCTCCCACAGTTTCCGGATAAAGCCGTCTCCGTCGGTTGTCGAGCCCTCTTTCCCGATCACCGTAAAGGATTCCTTTATGACTCTCTCAACATTCATGTTTCCTCCTGTTTCCCTTTCGATCAAAACCGGGGACCCCCCTTCTCCAGGGGATTTCCTGCCCTTATCGAAATCCCCAGCTCGCATGGGTTTCATCATGGTAATTGGGATACGTTACGTAATGGATTGATTTTTCCTTCTTTTCCAGAAGGTCATACAGGGATGCGGGGGGATGGACCACGCAGAAGGAAATCCTCGCGTCTTTGCACCTTTGTATGTTCTCTTCGGTCATCGGATCCAGTCTGTGCGGATCCTCCGTCACAACCATAACCCTTTCGGAACATCGATAAAAGATCATCACATGGTGATAGACATTTCCTACCTGGCATTTTTCCTGCAGCTGTTTCTTCTTTTCCCGATGGCTTTTTGCCCACTCGCAGATTGCCTCTGCTGCGGCATTGATCTCCACCGACGAATCCAGATATATCCAATCGGATATCCCGGATTCATTCGTAAGAGCATCCACTTCTTTCCATATACTGTCCAGGTACGGTTCAAATGGGGTTTTGAGGATCGCATGATCCCCATCCGCACTTTGTTTGATATATGGGTCTGAATATCCTTCCGGCAAGCGCCCATCCCTTACCAGGAAATCCCGGTACAAAGCTCTGATTGCCTCCCCGTCGAAATCTTTTTTCCCCGTTTGGGGTTTGTCATGCCCGCCTTTCAGCTTCCGAATCCATGATTTGAGCATTCTGTCCTCTCCCGCTAACAGATTTTGGTCAGCCTCCCTCGCTCTCCGTCAGGGTACGCGTCCGGGATCCGTATATTCTGTTTTTCCTGTCCGAATTCTGCTCTTCTGTCATTTCCATCCTACACTATTTTGGGGCAGGTATCTACCCCGGTGTTCAGTCGCACGGCACAAAAAAGACGCCCCGAAGGACGTCTTGTAGCTATGCATTTTATCCCCGCACAGAACCATACCTGCGCGGCACATTCTTTTTTACGCTTCCTTTATCCGGCGTTCCCTGTCCTTTCGGTAGAGCAGGAAGTACGCCCCGAAGAAAACCAGCAGCCCGGCCGCGGCAGCAATGCTTTCCAATGCCCACGGGGAAATCCGGATGACTTCAAACAGGCTCAATGCCATGACAAAATCCATCGCGGTATGCAGGACGATGGCCAAAGGATACAGCCAGAACCGTCTGCGTTCCCTGCAGGCATAAAAGACCAGAATGGAAGCGCCGATATGGAACAGGACCGCAAAAATCCTTTCCGCCAACGCAATCCCCAGATCCCCGAACGAAAACGCGGTCAGCATGTTCACAACCGTCTCGACACTGGCAAGCTGCTTCGGCGCCTGTGCCGCAACCTGCTCCACCACGGTGCCAAAGACGCCGGTATTGATCATCACGGCATACACAATGTACTGGATATAGGTCATCCCCAGGATCAGAATCACCTCAAAGCCGCCGTGCCCGATCCCGTACGAAATGGATGTTTCCCGGTTCCTGCGCTTTCTAAGGACCGTCGCGAAAACCACCAGTCGCCCGGTTTCTTCAAATACCCCCGGGAACAGGCCCGCGGCAAGTGCCAGCAGGACCGGCCTGGCGCTGAAAAACCGGCTGATTGGATGTTCCGGCAGCATCATCGCCGTCGGGAACAGCAGGATATTCTGAATCGGTTTTTCCAGGATTAAGGCGAACAGCAGGAAAGCGGCCGCCCCGACCAGAATCGTCGTGACCGGCTCTTTGGTCCGGATTTTCCAGATAATGGCAATCACTGCCGGCACCACGATCCAGAGGATCACACCGAGCACCAGCCAGACGAAAGACATGGTCCCTACACGGCCAAACTCCGTCATATTCCTACTCCTCCCTGTCTTCCTTGCTGAGCACTTTTTTCTGCCAGCTGTATTGCCCGCATTCCGGACATTTCATGTACCGGGTCCTGCCCATATGCATGGCAAGGTTGGTCTGCCAGTAGGTGGGCACATACCGGTGATGGCAGTTCTGGCACTCATAATAGCCGGCTTTCTGCTCGATCCCCACGGCGATAAAGGCGACCGCAAGGATCATGATCAGGGCAAACGCGATCAGAGCGATCCGGATCCCGGACGGCATTTCCACAAAGGCCGCGACGCCGCACAGGATCAGGCCGGCTACCGTAGCCGGTCCCCCGATCATATATTCCATCCGGAGCATCTGCCGGTCCTTTTCTTCCACCTGCCGTCTCATCTCGAGCAGGTTTTCTTCCGCCTGTTGATCATAGGTTTCTGCCATGATTCTTTCGCCCGACAGGAGTTCGTTGACGTTGATTTTCAGAAGACTGCACAGTTCCAGCATGATCCCGGAATCCGGAAGGGACTTCCCCGTTTCCCATTTCGATACGGCCCGGTCACTGATCCCGAGTTTCTCGGCAAGAACCGCCTGGGTCATGCCCTGTTCCTTTCTGCACGCTGCTATGAATTTTCCGATTTTGATCTGATCCATATCGGGCACCTCCTTCTATGGCCAAGCATATCCGAAATCCCGGCCGGATGTTACGAACTGTCGGTTGAATCCGGCCTTCTCTACCGCTGGTTGAGTCCGGAACGCCTGTTTTTGATGGCAGAAAACGGTCAATTCTGCCCGCGGGCAGAATCTTCGGTCCCTTCCTCCTCATAGGTAAGGATCACCGGCCAGGCCGCCAGGCCCTTCTCTTTCAGTTCGGTAAAATCGGACGCAAGGCTTTCGGGGGATACGGACTCCTTATTGACGATGGTGTAATCGATCCACCGGTCCCGGTCCGGTTCCTTGTCCCGGTTGTATACATACCGCAGGAAATCCCAGTTCACCCCGTCCAGGTACGACCCGGTATAGGTTTCCACTTCCATGCTGACCAGATTCCGCACCCCGATCTGTCCAATCACTTCGGCAAACTGCTCCGCATCCCGGATCTCCAGCTTTTTCACCGTGTTCGCCTGCCTTTCTCCTTCCCCGGTCCCCGCACCCTGCCGGCTGCAGAACTCCAGGACCCGGTCATAGAAATCCTTTGCTTCTTCATAGGCGCCATGGCCCAGGCCTTCATAAACAAACAGCTCACTGCCCGGGATCCTCCGGTTCATTTCCCCTTCCGCGTCCTTCCCCACCGTATGGTCCTCGCTTCCCGCCAGAATCAGGGTCGGACATTGGATTTTTCCCAATTCCCCGGTACAGTCGAAGGAAAGGATCGCCTGCGCGTTCTTCAGGAACCGGTCGTAGCTCCGCGGCTTCGTAAACCGGGCAAGCAAAGGGAACCACTTCCGGTTTTTTTGAAGGTACGTTTCCGAATACATCTTTTCCGCGGTATCGGCCATCAATGCGGTGTGGTCTCCCTTTTCCGCCATCCCGATCCAGGCGGACACATTCTCCCGTACCACCGCATTGGCACTCGGGGCCGTAACGGCAAGGACCAGTTTTTCGACCATTTCCGGATAGCTGACCGCGATCATCTGGGCAATCATGCCGCCCTGGGAAACCCCCAGAAGGCAGGCCTTGCGGATGCCGATTTCCCGCATCGCCCGAACCTGGTCCTCAGCCATATCCCGGATCGAATACCCTTGCGGCATATCGTTTTTCCGGCTGAATACATACACGGTATACTCCCGGAAAAATTTCCGGAAGGACGAAGACAGGATCCAGGCCTTTCCCTTCACCGTGGCAAGGCCGTCGGAAAGCCCCGGCAGAACGACCAGGTTCCTGGGGCCGGACCCGAAAGCGGCATAATACATCCCGGTATCCCCTAGATTGACGCAGCCGTTTTTCCTCATGTTCCGTCCCCTTCCCCGGATTCTTCGGGCGGGTTCTCCAGATCCCTTGCGTGGCCCCAATGGATCCCGATGTGCCCGATCCCCAGGATCACCGCCGAGATAAGCAGGAACAGGTTCCGGGAATAGATCCCGAGCAGCAGCGCGCTAAGTACGGGCAGTACCGCCCCGGCCAGCGGGAATCCGGCATAGGAAGAATAAAAGTCCCTGAGCGTCCCTCGGCTTCGGAAATACCGGATCCAGTATCCCTCATACAGGAGCATCAGGACAAATGCCGATCCCCAGAAGATCAGCCTTGCGGGCATCCTAAGCGATGGGTTGACCGAAGGAAAAAGCAGCACGCAGACCGTCACCAGTGCTTCCCCGGCCCTCTCCAGCATCAACAGGGTCCGGTTCTCCCTTTGGGCTGCTTCTTCATAGCCTTCCGGCTTCTTTTTCAGCCCCCAGCAGATATTCGGGATATAGAGCATCAGCAGGAAGACAAGGCCCGTTACGCAGAACCCGCGCACATACGGGTCGCCTTCCGTCCCGCCTCCCGTCAGGCAGAACCCCAGGATCATGATCATCCCCAGCACCGAAAATGCCAGGATGGTTTTCCCTCTCTCCGTCACTTTCGTTTCCCTTCCTTCTTATCCTCTGCGCAGGGCCTCCAGGATATATTCCGCGGCGCGTTCCTGCTGGACGGATGCCGGAATGGAAGCCGTTCCGTCCCCGGCCTGCTTTCCGTAATTGCCGAACTGCGCATGGTTTCCGCCGGGGATCTCCCACTCATAGATGCGGTCGGACGCATATTGCCGTCCCTCCAGGATCCTGTCCCGGTTGACCACCCGGTCCTCCGAACCGTATACGAGCACCTCAATGTCCTCCCGGTCCAGCGGCCTGGTCGGATAAGCCGCGCAAAGCACCACGCCCTCCGGCTCCGGATGGGACGCGGCATAGACGGCCGCCATGGCGCCGCCCAGGGAATGCCCGCCGATATACCAGTGATCATAGGAATGGGCAGCCATGACCGTATCCGCCTTCCCGATCCCCAGGATGGCGAACCGCAGCGGCATGCGGACCAGGCACACATCCACGCCCTTTTCCGCCAGGCAGCGAAGGAACGGCGCATAGGCCGTTTCCTCCACCTTGGCCCCGGGATAAAAGATTAGGGCATCCGTCTCGGACGGCCCGTCAAACCACCAGCCGTATGCCGTTTTCTCCACCTTCACCGTCCCGCTGCCCTGCAGCGCTTCCTCCGCTTCCGGCGACGCATGGTAGTACACGCCGAAATAGATCAGGATAACCGCAAGCAGCAGGAGCAGGATCGCAGGGGGCAGGAACAGCCACAGTCTCTTTTTCCTTTTCTGTTTTTCCATTTTATTTATCTGTCCCCCGGCAATCCCGGGGGACAGTATTTCCCTCTTCCTTTATCCGTCATACGGGCTGCCCAGGTACGGCTTGGCTGCCGGGACCAGGCCGCCGCGCAGTCTTTCTTCCCACTCGTCGGGCGTCAGGTCATACCCGAACACTTCATGCAGACCCCGCCGGGCTGCCTGTACGAATACGCTTCGCTGGTCCTTCAGGTAGGCGCAAAGGCGCTGCGCCCCGATTGCGCTTCCGCAGTGTGCCGCAGCACGGGCCAGCATCAGTTCCATGAACGCGGCATGCGGGGCGGTGATCCCTTTCCAGGCCGTCCCCGTAACGGTATTGTCCCGGACCCCGTCCCTGGCAAGCAGCGCTTCCAGCGCCGGGGCGCCCGCGGGATCCCCGATTCTTTCCAGCGCATGCCCGACTGCCAGCAGGCGGGTTTCCGCCACAAAACAGTGCGTATCGATCCGGCTGACCGAATAGTTTGTCTTTCCTTTCAGGAATTCCCCCGGTTCCGCGCGCAGCGCAAACGGCAGGATATCCTCCGCCTTTGCCCCGCCGCTCATCGCGAGCAGGACCAGCAGGCGGTTGACCCGGCTGTAGGAAAAATCGGGATCGTCCATGGCAACTTCCACATAACCGTAGCGCGGGTTGGGGTTCACGATCCGGGCAAACCCATCCGCACGGATTCCCCAGACATCCTCCGGTCCGCGGTTTTCAAAACGCAGGACATCCGTCTCGGCTTCGCGCTTCAGCATGTCGCGCAGGCGGTTCGCCGCCGCGCTGCATCCGTGCCAGCCAAGCGCCAGCGCCGCATTATCCCCCGGGGCACCCGGCTTTACCAGGTACGGGAGCAGCAGGGATTCAATGTCCTCTTTTTCCTGCATCATCGAAGCAAACCCGCCGTCTGCCGAAACCGACAGACGCCGGATGGCCTGCGGAACTTCCAGGGCATCCCCTGCCTTAAGGGCCCAGTCGGGCAGGACCCGAAGGTCCGCCAATTCCTTCTGTCCAGCGGTTACATCCAGGTCTTTCAGTTCGGCAATATCCTCCGAGGCGGCATGGGAAACCATCCAGCCCGCCGCGAAAGATGCGTTGCACAGGTCGGGGTTCATGCGGCACAGGTTCACCGCTTCCCGTTCCCCGGCCATGCTCTTGCCGACAATCGCCACGTTCTTCACGCCCCGGGGCAGGAACATGCCCCACGGCATCCGAATGCGGATATCGCTGCATCCCGGCTCGTGCATCGCATCGGAATACAGATTGAACCGGTTCAGGAAAGAACTCGGGATCCCGTGCGTATCATGCGTACAGTATGCCACAGCGATGGTGTCCGAGGGACAGACCCGGTGCGCGATCTCCCGCATCGTCAACGGATGCAGGCACGCAAAGCGCCGGGATTCCCGCTGCATGCACATTTCCACGATCTCATAGGCGCTGTTGCCCCGGTATCCGAGGGAAAGGCCGCGCAGAAGGTCGCGGTAGGAATCCACGTCAATCATGTCCGCATCGGACTTATAGCGGTCCCGGGTAAAATCGGAAATGGACTGGCATTCATAGCCCCACATGCTCGAAGTCTGCAGGATGCCGTCCCGGCCGCCCCCGACCGTATAGGGCAATCCGGCCATTGCGCAGACATCCCCGTCTGCCGTGCCGTCAATCACGTAATCGCCTTTCAGTACGGTAAAACCGTCCTCCCCGCAGGCCAGCACCCCGGTGATCTTCCTATCCTGCAGCTCCGCGCCGCAGATTGTCAGGCCGCCGACCATGTTCGGGGCAAAAAGGCGCTCCCACATCATCATGGCGCCGACGCGGGGGGACAGGGCTTTCGTATCGGCCAGGGCCATGACTTCCTCCATCCGGCCTGTATACATGCCGTCCACATACCCGTGCCAGGCGGAAAATACGCGCCCGACGGTATTGGTGCCGCCGCAGTAGTACAGAAGGTCCGCCAGCAGGATTTCCGTCCCGCGCATTGCGCAGGCCCAGCCGGCCATCGCGCCGCCCGTGCCGGCCCCGGCAACCAGGACCCGCACATGCCGCTCAGGGAAGGATCCCAGATCGGGGCTAAGACGGACCAGTTTCTCCCGATCATCCCATCCCTCGGCCCAGTTCTCCAGGCGCTGTCCGGCATACATCCAGGTATCCGCTTCCCGTTTTTCCGGGATCTCCCGAAGCGCTGCCAGGGCGCGTAATTTTGCGTCCTCCTCGCATTTACGTCTCTGCCGCGCGGTGAAGTCGGCAGGAAGCCGGCTTTCCAGGACCACAATTCCCGCTGTCTGGGGAACTTCCTCATACAGAAGGCGGGTATGCGACGCCGGAATGCTCACCACAGCGTTTTCAAATCCCTTCCGTTCCCGCAGGCATACCGCCGTTGCAGCCATCAGCTCATGCGCGTGCCGCTCCAGCGCGGTCCTGTCCGTTTCCTCCGCCGGGGAAACCGGGAACCGGAACGTCACGTTGGCGGCATGCTCCGCCGCTGCCCATCCGGTCCGGACCCGGGAATCTGTGATGCCCAGGTCCTCCGGGACAGACTCTTCCTCCCGCAGGATCATCTCCACATCGCTCATGTCATAGCTGAACTCCGCCAGCGCCGCCCGGGCTTTCTGCCCGGTCAGGTGGTAGGCACAGACCTGGGCTTCGGTCGCATCCAGGACCAGGTCCCCCCGCACGGCAAAGATGCCGTATTTGGTGGCAAACACCACGCCGCCGGGCTGGGTCCCGTCCGTCAGGACACCGCAGACCCGCGCACCAAACAGGACCTCCACCCCGGCATCCCGTGCCTGGGCATAGAGTTCCATCTTCAGCCGGCCGTTGGGCACATCCAGGCGGCAGCCTTCCTCCCCGTTGATCACATAGGTATGGCGGCTTGCAGCAATGTCCCCGCCCAGGAAAGCATGCGCGTCCAGCAGGGTAACTTCCGCTCCCGCCTCCGCCAGTGCGCAGGCAGCCTGTACGCCTGCGAATGTTCCTCCGACAACAATAGTCTTTGCCATGGTTCTGTCTCCTCCGATTTTCATTGATTCCGGATCGTGATTTTGGTTTTTACAGGATCCCGCGGTCCCGCAGCGCGATCAGGGCCAACAGCCCGCCCCAGTGATAGAAGGCGTCGCTGGACTCCCGGTTGCACCCTTCCCCGGTCTCCGCGCAGTAATTTTCGTGGACATGCCCCTTCTCGAGCCATTCCTTGAGGATCAGGCGGGCGGAACGCTCCGCCAGATCCGTGGCTGCCCGATCCAGGTGCCGCGCCTTCAGCGCGCCGTACACCAGGAAGTTCATCGGTGCCCAGATACGGCCCCGCCAGTATTCCTGTTCGGGATAGGCCGGGTCATTGCGCGCAATGGACGGCAGCACATACTCGCCCCAGAACTCCTCCGGGTTGTAGAAGTGCTCCGCAAGGATCCTGCCGCACTGCTCTTCGGTGACCGTCGAAGCATACAGGGCATAGAAGTTGGTCGGGGAAATCCGTTTGGAAAACTCCCCAGTATCCGTCCTTTTATTGTAGAAGAACCCGTCCTCCTCGCACCACAGCCGCTGGATGGCCTTCTCGCACACGGCCAGCCGGCTTTGGAACAGTTCCCTGCGTTCCGGGTTCCCCTCGATCTCGGACAGGGCAATCAGGGCCTTAAGATCCATAATGACCAGGCCGGTCAGCCCGACATCGGCTAGGCACAGCATATGGGTATCCTTGTCAAACGGGATATCGTCATACATCGGGGAGTTGTCCAGCCCGGACTCGAGCGCCGCCCCGAACCGTTCGTTGATCCCGTCGATCTCCGAATGATGGCCGACCCGGGGCGTATAGGGATCCGATCCCCAGGCAAACAGGCCTTCTTCCACCTGCCGGTGCGAAAACCACCAGTCATTCCAGCCGCACAGCGCGTCATAGGTAAGGTCCACCAGCCATTTTTCCTGCCGGCGGGTATACAGATCCCAAAGTGCCGCGGATCCTACCGGCGGCTGGGAACGGTCCAGGCTGCTGGCCCCGAGCGCGGAAGCGAAGTTCGGCACGAACCCGTCCGGCGTTCGTTCGGACAGGATCTCGATCAGGTTGGAATAGGCAACCGCCCGGGACTCGGATACCGCCAGCTGCGATACGAAGAAATTATCCCAGCAGAACAGGACATAGCCTGCCCAGTTCCGGTTCCACCGGCGGGAAACCGGCGTGACCAGCCGGTCCTTGGACGGCTCATAAATCGTGTCCCACGCCACACAGGTCTGCATGGCCCGGTAGAGTTCTTTCCCGTCCCCGTAAGCTTCCAGCTTTTTTTCGTGCTCCGCAGAGCGATTCCGGATGATCCTGCGGATTTCCTCCGTGCTCCGGGGTTTCCCAGTCGAAATCCCGGTCTCCCCTTCCAGTCCCATAACCAGGAACGGGGTCTGGGTCACGGCATACGGGTCGGGAACCGCCGGTGCCGTTGCAAAGACCGTGAACTGTCCCTGCGGACCTTCGGCGCGGAACCCGTCATCCGTCCGGAAGACTGCCCCGGGTTTGTTCCAGAGAAAGGATGCTTCGATCACCAGCCTGACCGGCCGTCCGGGCAGGCGAAGGGGCGTCACCAGGAGCACCAGGTCGTCCCCGTCCGTAGCGGACGCGACATCGATTTCCGTCCCCAGCCAGGACAGGGTCAGGTGGGTATAGGACCCGTCATAGGCATGTTCCCGCGGGAAAACAACGGCATCCTTCTCCCCTTTTTCCCCGACATAGGCTTCCTTGAGATAGGCTGCCTTCCCGTCATCCTTGAGGCACAGGTTCAGGGCAAACCCGTCCGGCAGATGGACATGGGACAGCATGCTCCGCGTATTCCAGGTATTCCACCCGCGCAGGGCTTCCTCTTTCAGTTTTCTGTATTGTTCCCGGCTTTTCAGTACAGTCATGCGTTTTCCCCTTTCCGGATTCCCCGTAGATACCGGATCCACTCAGCAAGGCTTTCCGTGTCCCGCATCGCCGCGCGGTACAGTCCGAACCCTGCCGGATCCTCCGCTTCCATTTTCTTGAGCGCCTTTTTGGGGCCTGTATACCTCCAGCCCCGCCTCTCGCAGTAGATCGGAAGGCTGTCGGTCAAAAGCCAGTGCCGGCGGTAATCCCCTTCGGTATCCCCGCGCAGGGCCCGGGTAAGCATCTTTTCGCACCAGGCCATGTCATTTTCCATCTCTTCCTCTGTCTTTCCCGGCAGGCCGGCAAGATAAGCCCGGGCTTTGTCCAGAAGCCTGCGCCCGCTCCCGTCTCGGTCCCAAAGGATTTTCCCGTCCGCGATCTGGACGTACGCGTCCGGATCGGTCTTCATCAGGACCTCTTCTTCGGGCCAGACAAACACATCCAGAACAGTATCCCCGACACGGGACGTATCGTGCTTTTTCCGGTCCCGGGTAATCACCAGGGCATCAAAATCCGATTCCGCATCCTGTGTCCCGTCTGCGAAGGAGCCGTACAGGATGACGGCCAAAGGATCATATTCTTTCTCCAGGTAGCACAGGACCTCGTCCGTAACCGCCATATTATCCTTCCCCCGTTTCGGTTTCGGCATCCTCTTTGGGACCGATCACGACCGCGCAGTCCGGGTTGACTGACCGCAGGATCTTTACCATGCACGCTTCGGGTACCGCGACGCAGCCGGCCGTAAACCCTTTCTCCTTCCCCAGGCAGTGCAGGAAAATCGCGCTGCCCCGTCCGGGGATTCCTTCCTCGTTGTAGCTTAAGGCAAGGCAGTACCGGTAAAACGGGTCATAATCGATCAGGTGCTCGCTGCTCCCCGTATCCAGGTCCGGGATGTCCCGGATAGAAACCATCCGGTTGTAGGCATGCCCTTCCCTTTGGTCCCCGGACCAGTAATCCTCCGGGGCAACGCGCTGATACGGGATCAGGCTTCCGGGATCCTCCCGTGTCCCGAACGCGCATGTAAACCGGAACACACCGGCCGGGGTTTTCCAGTCCCCTTCCCGGGTTTTCCCGAGCCCGTCCCTGCCGATGCGCCCTTCCGCGGAAAAGATTTTTACCCATTCCCCATCCGGACTTTTTTCAAACAGGGAAACGCAGGCCTCCGTCCGTCCCGTGACGGCCACG
Organism: Clostridia bacterium; assembly: GCA_017413675.1. Next base: position 17,755 of record JAFPSR010000083.1, read on the forward strand.
GAAAGGACCTGTATAGCCCCCGTTTCCGCCCCGGCCCGGGCAGCCATAACCCGTCCGGCTTCCTGTTCTTTATGCATCGGCCGCCCTCCGTTTCCCGGTTCTTTTCTTCCTCCCTTTCAGCGTATCGGTTCCCGTTCCCGGCGTCAAGAAAAAACCTTCCTTTTCCGCCCCGGATCTGCCGTCCGGCTTGTATTTCCCTTCGGTTCCGTGCTATATTTTTCCCAGAATACTCACCCATTCCGCTGTCGGAAAGACAAGGGGGTTTTGATCATGAAAGAAACCATTCTGCAGTTCGGGGAAGGCGGCTTCCTGCGCGCTTTCGCGGATGCCTTTGTGCACCGGATGAATACCCTGGGAACCTATGAAGGCAAAGTCGTCGTGGTCCAGCCGATCGCCAGGGGGCTTACGGACGTCCTGAATGAGCAGGGCTGCCGTTACCACCTCTATGTGCGCGGGATTGAGGACGGCAAACCCGTCTCGCGCCTGACCGAGATCACTTCCATCTCCCGCTGCATCAACCCGTACGAAGACTATGACGCTTTCCTCAAGCTGGCCCATAACCCGGACCTGCGCATCATCCTGTCCAACACCACGGAAGCCGGGATCGAGTACCTGGGGACGGAGTCCCTTGCCGACCGGCCGCCCCGTTCCTACCCGGCCAAGCTGACCGCGTTCCTGTATGAGCGCTATAAGGCCAATCTGCCGGGCTTCCTGCTCTTCCCGTGCGAGCTCATCGACAATAACGCCGATTTCCTCAAGGAATATGTCCTGCGCTATGCCGCCCTCTGGGAACTGGGACAGGACTTCACGGACTGGATCGAACGGGAAAACAGCTTCCACAACACGCTGGTGGACCGGATCACCCCCGGTTACCCCCGGGATGACGAACACCTTTCCGAGATGATCGCCGAATGCGGCGGCGATCAGATGATCGATACCACGGAGCCCTTTGCCCTGTGGGTACTGGAAGGCAATGCCGAGGACGAGTTCCCGCTGGTGCGCTCCGGCATCCCGGCCGTCTGGACGGATGATGTCACCCCGTACAAGAAACGGAAGGTCCGGATCCTGAACGGCGCGCATACCTCCATGGTGCCCGCCGCCCTCCTCTACGGCCTGACGACCGTCGGGGATGCCATGCGGGATCCCTGCGTGCGTCCCTTCCTGGAACGGTGCGTGCGGGAAGAAATCCTGCCGGTCATCGGGGAAGCGAACAACAGCCGCGCCTTTGCCGAGTCCGTGTTCGGCCGGTTTGAGAACCCGTACATCCGGCACCTTCTGCAGTCCATCGCCCTGAACTCGGTGAGCAAATTCCGGGTCCGGTGCCTGTCCACCATGCTCGAGTACCGGGAAAAGTTCGGCAAAAACCCGCCGTGCCTGACCTTCTCCCTGGCGGCGCTTATCGCGTTCTACAAAAAGGGAACCCCGGACGACGACCCGGAGATCATGAAAACCATGCGGGAATCCTCCTTCCGGGACCTTCTGAAAAACAAAAACCTGTTCGGGGAAGATATTTCCGTGTTTGCCGATGATGCCGAACCCCATTACCGCAGACTTATGGAAGGGGATCCTTCCACATGGTTTGCCTTCGTGAAGGAGCAGTAACATGAGCCGACTTCTCCGCATCCATCCCCATGACAACGTCGCCGTGGATACCGGAACCGGGTTTAAGGAAGCCTTAACGGATATCCCCGAAGGGGCACCCGTCATCAAGTACGGGTATCCCATCGGGCATGCCACCGCCTTCATCCCCCGGGGCGCCACGGTCCATACCGACAATATGGCAACCTCCCTGTCCGAACGGGCGGAGTATACCTTCCGCGGCCCCGCCCCGGTCCCTCCGGCGGAAGAAACCGGGGAAACTTTTTTAGGGTATGTCCGTTCCGACGGTTCCGTCGGTACCCGGAACGAAATCTGGATCCTGCCGACCGTCGGATGTGTCAATGCGATCGCCGAACGGCTGGCCCGGGAATGCGGATGCTTTGCCTTCCCGCATCCCTTCGGCTGTTCCCAGCTGGGGGATGACCATAAGACGACGCAGCTCGTGCTGCGCGGGCTGGCCATGAACCCCAATGCCGGCGGCGTGCTGGTCCTGGGGCTCGGGTGTGAGAACAACACCATGGATTCCTTCCGCGCCCTATTGACCGGGAAGGACCCGGACCGGATCCGCTACCTGGTCTGCCAGGACGCGGAAGACGAGATTGCGGAAGGGAAATGCCTGATCGCCGAACTGAAGGCTCAGACCGCAAAGGACGTCCGTGTCCCCTGCCCCATATCCGCCCTGAAGGTCGGCCTCAAATGCGGCGGATCCGACGGTTATTCCGGCATCACGGCCAATCCCCTGCTCGGCCGCTTCACCGACCGGCTGACCGGGGCCGGCGGTACCGCCTGCTTAACCGAAGTCCCGGAAATGTTCGGGGCGGAACAGCTCCTCATGGACCGCGCCTGCTCCCGGGAAGTGTTTGAACAGATCGTTTCCCTGATCAACGACTACAAGGATTACTTTGTCCGCCACGGGCAGGTTGTCTATGAAAACCCCTCCCCCGGCAACAAAGCCGGCGGGATCAGTACGCTGGAAGACAAGTCCCTCGGCTGCACCCAGAAAAGCGGCAGCGCCCCGGTCATGGGCGTGCTGCGCTACGGGCAGTTCCTGAAGGAAGGCGGGCTGTGGCTTCTGGAAGGGCCCGGCAACGATATGGTGGCTGTCACCAACCTGGCCGCGGCCGGGTGCACCCTGATCCTGTTCACGACCGGGCGCGGGACCCCGCTGGGTTCCCCCGTCCCCGTCCTCAAGGTATCGTCCAATGCTTCCCTGTCCCTGCGGAAATCCCGCTGGATCGATTTTGACGCCTCCCCGGTCCTTGCGGGGGATCCCGGGATCGACGGGGACTTCTTCCGGAAGGTCCTGCAGGCGGCTTCCGGGGAAGAAACAGCCAACGAGAAGAACGGCGCCCGGGAAATTTCCATCTTCAAGGACGGCGTAATGCTCTGATTGCCCATTATAGTGCATTGATTGCCGTTTTCTGCGCATTTTCTTGTCAAACCGACCCGTTCCCTATATAATATTGTGCATGAAATTCGGGAATTTCCCGAAAAAGGTTCGGAAACGCGAACATTTTCGAACCTTTCTTCTTTTTATACGTGGTCCCACCCGGGGACCGGACAGACCATTAGGAGGATTTTTATGACCAAACCAAACAAATCCCGGCTGACGGCGCTGGTTCTGGCGCTGTCCCTGCTTCTGATCGCCGTGCTGAGCGGATGCAGCGGGACTCCCGCCCCGTCCCAGACCGCAGCCCCGGAACCGACTGCACCGGCCGAGACGGAGCCCACCCCGACCGAAGAGCCGCTCCCAGATGATCCCGCCTCTGTTTCCGAGCGGGCCATGACAAACTTCCTGGACAAGATCGGAAAAGGGGACTACACCATGACGGCCCCCGATTTCCTGAATATCACCGTCCATTCCGCGGACCAGGTCATCTTCGATTACGCGGATGACGAGACCTACCATGACTTCGCGGTCATGAGCGTCAATAACGAAGTCTTCCAGGGCAGGTTTACCCAGGACGGCATCGACGAAGCCGTTTTCCTGACCGAAGGCACGGCCATGGATGCTGCCGCCAAAAAGCTGCCCGGCTACTGGCTGTCGGACGAAGTTTCCGAAGGCAACATCTACAACCTCTTCTACAACGACCCGGAAGATCCCCTGAAGTTCACCGCCCATGAAGACACCCTCAAAGCTCTCGTACGCAGCTATGTCGGCCTTACCGAAATGGCGCAGCGGTACATGCATGACATCGAACTGACCTTCGACGCCGAAGACCCGGCTACTGCCAGGATCTTCTGCACCGTGGACGATGACGAAGTCGCCCGCTACTATTTTGACGACGTGGACATCACCATCACCTTCGGCGGCACCGAATCCGAAGCGCGCGCCGACGGCTGGATGCAGGCCCCGGTTTATCCCGAAGCCCGCAACGGATGGGAGTACGGCGACATCTTCGTGTTCAATTCCGTCTTCCTGCCCGGGTACGGCGAGCAGGCCGTCCCGTTCCTGCCCTTCGCCAGCTATGCGCTGACCGTGGACCAGGAAGCCTTCATGACCGTGGACGAAGTCCGCATCCGTGATTCCCACGCGACCGAAGCCAATATGAAAGAATACGCCGACCTCCTGACGAAGGACGGCTTTGTGCCCGTCAACGAAGATGGGAAAGCCTGGTACCGCAAACTGCTGCGGGAAGACACCCAGTGCTTCTCCTCCATCTGCCTGGAGTATGACAACGGACTGAACGTTGTGGCCAAACGGTATTATGAGTTCCCGAAGTATACAGGACTGCCCCAGATCAACGAGCTCATCGACACGGTCGGTTATCCCAAGCTCCCCGAAACGGAAGACCTCACCGACTTCACTGCGACAGACCGGAAATACGAACAGATTGAATCCTGGCTGTACTTCTTCGATTACAAGACCGTCCTGTATGCGGATGCCAGATACAGCGACCAGGAAAAAGCCAAGGCTTATCTGGACAGCTATGTCGATGCCTGCCTGCAGGCCGGCTTTACCAAGGTGGCCCCGGAAGACGATCCGGATGCCGAAGCAGATTATTACGCATCCCCGGACGGATCCATGAACTTCCGCTATCATTTCAATGAGGACGGCGAAACCGTAACCCTGCTGTTCAAGGCGGAAAGCTACCTGACCGAAGCCCAGGTGAAGCAAGTCCTTAAGGATTCCGGCTTCCCCGAGCTTGACCTTGCCAACTATTATTTCGGACGCGACCATCTCAAGTTCGAAAAAGCCATGTACAACAAGGATTTTGATGCCTCCATCACCGTTGCCCTGCGCTTCGATTCCACGGACAAGGCCGACGCGTTCCTGTCCAAGTATGTCGAAGCCCTCGAAGAGCTGGGGTTCCTGCGGGTACCTGCGTCCGATATCGGTTCCAACAAGCAGAACGGCTATACCGATACCGACAAGGGTCTCGGCGTTGCCTTTGATTTCCTCCCGGATGAAGCCACCGGCATCACCGAGATCTACTTCGAGTTCAAGAGCGGGATCGATTTCAGCCAGAAGGATGACGGGAATCCTTCTCCCCTGCACGGCCGGAAACTGACATTGCCTGCCAAATCCTGACCGGATTTCAATCTACGCCAAAATCAAAAAAGAGCACGGGTTCGTGCTCTTTTTTTAATAGTGGTCCTCCACCAGGATCGGCTTGCGGACAAAGACCGTGCGCAGCACTTCCTCGTTCCCGGCAACTTCCACATCCTCCCGGAGCCTGCTTTCCGCAAGGCTGACGCTGCCGCAGGCCAACTGCCCCAGCGCCTGGACCGAAACAGCAAGGTCCGGAGCTTTCCCGGAAGGCCGTACGCCGTCATTCCCGACTTCCCAGGTCCCGTTGTTTTCCGGGATCATGGCATCCCGCACCCGGATTACAAAGGTGCAGCCATGCGGTTTATGCAGGATCCCGAGCAGTTTTTCCGCATTTACCACCCGGATCATGTAGTCCTGTACGGCACTCTGTTCGATCGAATAAACGTCCGGCGAATGAATGAGGGAATCCAGTTCCACAGCCACGGGCAGGTGGATCTCGATCATCCGGTAATCTGCCGAGAAACGGGCCAGGAACCCCAGCAGTGCCTGAAAGCCCGCTTTCCCGTCCCAGGCATAGTCCCGGACGGACAGGACGGAGTAGGAATCCTTCCGGATATCCATGCACGTCAGGTATGCCAGGGGGACATCCCCTTCATACAGGAGATACGTGAAATGGGTGTCCCGGATCCAGTCCATCCGGATATGGTCGTCCAGCATCCGCTTTTCATCCCGGTGGATGGCCAGGTTGAAATCCGAAGCGAATTTCTCATACAAGGCCGTATGGACAGCGGCGGAATCCCCGCTCCTCCACGGCACCGCACGTCCCGTAAAGCGGTATTCCCGCAGCACCTTGGGGGAAAACCGGTATTCATCCCGCCAGCGGACCGTCTCATAGCCGAACTTACGGTAGAATGCATGGTTGAAAGGATACAGGCAGGAAAGGACCTCTCCTTCCCGGTAAGCTTCCCGGAACAGTTCCGTGAAGATCGCACGGATTGCGCCGCGGTTCCGGTATTCCGGCAGGGTGGAAACCGCCCCGATCCCTCCGGACGGGACCCACTGGCCGTCCAGGCGGAACAGGAACCGGGGATGGTACATGTGCGCCATCAGGCGGCCGTCCTCATCAAACACGCCCCAGTCCTCCGTCGGGTCCGTCAGGCTTTCCCGCTTTTCTTTTTCGGGATCCTCCATCCGGCCGTGGAAAGCCAGATTCCCGATCAGGCGGGCTTCAAATTTTTCCTCCGGGAGCAGTCTTCGTATTTCCATAAACAGTCCCCTTCTTTCTTCCCCCGGACAGGAATGCCCGGGGATCCTTCCTCCGTTCATTGTATCATAACGGGGATTTGGGCAAAAGATATCCCCCGTTGGCCTGCCCGCACTTCCCCTCTGCCCTGCAGGTCCAAAGCAAGCCCTGCCCTGACCGGTGACTAAAGACCCGCCCCGTCCCTCTTGCTTGACTGGGCTCTCCCCCATGCGTTACAATGCCGGGCATACCGGGCATCCCCCGTCAACGGAGGCAGACAGATGATCCTCACTACCGAAAGACTGGTCCTGCGGGAAATGGAAGAAAGCGACTATGACGCGCTGTACCGGGTTCTCGCGGATCCCGAAAACATGCGCTATTATCCTTACCCCTTCGGGGAAAAACGGATCCGGGGATGGATCCGGGCCAACCGGGAGCGGTACCGGAAGGACGGGTTCGGTCTTTGGGCGGTCTGCCGGAAAGATACGGGGGAAATGATCGGCGACTGCGGGCTGACCCTGCAGAAGATCAACGGGGAAACCCTGCCCGAGATCGGGTATCATATCCGGCGCGACTGCCAGCGCCGGGGGTACGCAAAGGAAGCCGCCCTGGCCGTCCGGAACTGGGCTTTCCGAAATACGGACTTTCCCTGCCTGTACTCCTACTGCAGCAATGACAATCTCCCCTCCATCCGGACGGCGGAATCCATCAGCATGCATTTTGATTTTGAATATCCGGACCCGGACAACGGGATCTCCCATGTCTCGGTCATCCGTGTGGATGATCTTGTGGAAAACATGATCCAATGGGCGGAAGGAAAGCTCGGCTGTTCCCGTTATGCCGGCTGGTGCCTGTCCTTCATCGAGGATGCCCTGGAAATCAGCAACCGGCTGGAAATCTTCGGCGGGGACAGCGCCCGGGAATCCGCGGAGCTGTACCGGGACGCCCTGGTTCCCGGCATCCCCCCGCGCGGGTCCTTTGTCTTCTATGACTGCCTGTGCCCTTCCGAAAACGGACCGGCTGACTGGGGACACTGCGGGATCGGCCTTGGAGACGGGACCGTCATCCATGCCTGGGACAGGGTCCGGACCGACCCCTTCCTTTCCGTAGAAACCCTGGAAACATCCCTGGGTACCCGCCCGGTATACCGGGGCTGGGTACCGGTTGCCCGTGTCCTGAAACAGAAACCGTAACCCCAAAAGAAAGACCGCCCGGTGCTTTGGAAAAAGCATCGGGTTTTTCTGTCTAGGCATCTTTTTTCGGGATGGTCAGAAGCCATCCCCCTGCCGTCAGGACGAGGCCGGAGATCCAGTACCCGATCATCAGCGGGCTGGTCGTCCCATAGATTTCCAGGACACCCTGGACCAGGCTCCCGACAGTCAGGAACGCCATCCCGGACAGGATCAGCTCCACGGCTGCTCTGCGCGGGAACGGACGTCCCAGCCGGAACCGCAGGAAGAAGGGGAGTACTCCCAGAAGGAGCGGGAACACAAAGGCGTAGAGCATGAAGTACGAGTAGACTTCATGGCTGAAGCACTCATAAACCGCCCCGAACAGGACACAGAACAGCGTCAGCAGGAGACAGGCCCCGATCACGCGGAAATAGCTTCTTTTTCCCACCGTTCTATCCGATGTAGACAATGTCGCTCACGCTCCTTTCCTTTGTCCCCCGTCCGCCGGACGTGGGATTGTTGATCACTTCGCCGTTGAACACCATGGTCGACGATCCGCCGCCGTCCAGGTTGTAGGCGGTCACGGCGCCCTTGTCCTTCAGGAATGCCGCCAGTTCGTACAGGGACAGCCCTTCGCTTTCCGCTGTCCGGCCGTCCGAGACCACGAACAGGTAGTGGAGTTCGTCCAGCACGGCGATGGCGGTACGCGGGTTGCTGGCCTTGGCCCGTCCGACTTCGTCATTGACGGTTACCGCGATTTCCCCATCCTCCACCAGGGCCGGCCCGAAGCTCAAGACATCCCGGGCCCCCTGTTCCATCAGCTCTTCCGCTGTAATCTCCGCTTCCCGGATCACGGCAAAGCTGCCGTCCTGATAAATCACCAGGTCCTGGGCATCCCTTTTGGCCGTATCCCGGTATAAAACCCCATTCCGGATCACATAGCCGGACTGCTGCGCCCCGTAGAAGTCCCCGTTGACCGCCAGGATTGCATGGACGGAATCCGCGATGGAAGAGGTCTTATCCGTAACATTCCGCCCGTAGGTGTTCTCCGCGAACGCGGTTTTAAGGTATTCTGCGGAAGCCAGCTGCACATCCGCGATATAGACCGTGGTGTCCCCGACGCGTTCCTGTGTAAGGACCACGGAAATATTCCCGTCCCGGTAGGTATTTTCATCCTGCACCGCCGGAAGGCTGTCTGCCGCTGTCTGATCGTTTTCCCCGCTGTCCGGCGTGGCTTCCGGAACGGGTGTATTGCCGGCATCCGGTTGAGTTTCCGCCGCTGCCTCCGGTTCCGCAGACGCTTCCGCCATGGGTTCCTGCGTCGTTTCCGTCACAGCCTGGGGGACCGCTGTTTCGATCCGGCGCACAATCACAAACGTATCCAGAAGGACATAGGATGTGAACGCGAGCAGCAGGCTGAGCAGGATGCACAACAGCGCATGTCCTTTTTTCTTCATCTGCATCCCTCCCTGTTTGGGGTACAGGGGCCCGGAAACCCGGGCCCCGCCTTCTTTTTTCCCGGGATTACGGACGGCCGCTGTGTCTTCCGAAGCCGCCGAATCCGCCCATATTCCCCATGCCGCCTTTGCCGCCGCCCATCATCTGGTTGGGAAGCTGGGTGACCTGCTGGCCGTTGACAATCACGGTGCCGCCGGTAAAGGTGGCCTGCCCGTCGTAGTCAAAGGCGGAATTGCCGTTGACGCTGATCGTCCCGCCGGTGATGATGATGTTGCCGTTGGAATCGATGCCGTCGGTATCCCCGGCGCCCATCGTGATGGTAACGGTACCGCCGGTGATTTCCACGGTCGGTGTGTAGGCATTGGACTTGCGGCCGGCATTGATGCCGTCATCCGACGCCTGGATCGTGATGTCGCCGCCCTCAATCTTCACATAGGTGGCCTCGATCCCTTCCGCCGCGGAGATGGTGAAGGTCCCGCCGGTGATCCCGACGGTCTCATCCGCATGGATGCCGTCATCCCGGCTCTGGATCGTAAACGTTCCTTCGCTGATTGTAATGTTCCCGTTGGTATGGATGCCGTCGTCCAGGGAATCCACCCGGTAGGTGCCGCCGTGGATGGAGACGGACACGCCGGCCTTGATGCCTTTATAGGATTCGGAATCATCCCCGCCCCGGCCGCTGCTGCCGCCGCCGGATGTCACGGTGATCTCGGAGTTCTCGGCTGTGAACACCGTTTCAGCCTGGATCCCGTCCTTCCCGGACACAATCACCAGGACGCTGTCCTGTACGGATACATAGCCTTTATCCGTATCCGTCCCGTTCTCGGAACGGATGCCGTCGGTACCGGCGGTTACCGTTACCGCTGCGCCGGACAGACGGACAGAATCCTTGCCCTCCAGGGCGACATTCTCCGCCTTGACGGTCAGCGCTTTGGCTGTCACAACCAGGTCATCCTTGGAAACCACACCGTGCTTATAGTTCCCGGTAATGGTCAGGGTGCCTTCCCCGTTGATGGTCAGGTCATCTTTGCTGAACACGGCCGCGTCCAGGGTGGTATCGTCATCCGTCAGGGTATAGCCGGACCCGTCGGAAATCGTATTGACCGTTCCTTCCTTTGCGGTGATAAACACCTTGTCGGCACTGCGTACGTAGATCGCGGGGCCTTCGGCGTTGGTTATCACGGCATTGTCCAGCACGATCTGGACCTTGTCTTCTTCACCGGCATCGACTGTAATCATTTGGTTCTCATAGGTGCCGGAGAGGATGTACACCCCGGCCGTGGTAATCGTCAGGTCGCCGTCCGGGGACAGGGCCCGGGCATCCGACGTGTCATACTCCCCGGAAGCATCCCGGTCGGAGACCGAGGTGTCCGGTTCGGACACGGATGCGGGTTCGGCCGGTACCGACGTTTCCGCCGGTTCCGCGGTTTTCCCCGTATCATTCGTCCCGACAGGCACGCTCTCCGGCAGGGCCATTCCCGTCGCAGCAGCCGTCTCCTGTGTTTGGGCAGGGAGCAGCCCGCAGCCGGTCAGGAGCAGTACGCTCAGGACAACAGCGATGATCATCATCAGAATTTTTCTCATAATTCGTCTCCTCCTTCGTCGACGTTCAGAAGGGCAACTTCCAGGTTGCCGTTCCGGCAGCGCAGAGCATCCAGGAATTCCTGCGCACGGTCCGGATCTTTCATTTCAATCCGGTAGTTGAGTTTATACAGGCTTCCCATATTGGAAGTCTTGGCTTTCAGAAGCTTGCTGCTCTTGGTAAACTGGGCAAACAGGTCATCAAACGCGTTCGCGAAATGAATGGATTCGGGAACGGTGATGCGCAGTTCCTCAAAGCGCTCGCAGCGCATCGGCACACGGGACAGGAGCAGGATCACGCCCGAAGCGATCAGGGTGAACAGCAGCGCGATGCCCACATACCCGGCCGCGCAGGCAAGGCCTGCCGTCATGACCAGGAAGATCGCGGAGATGTCCCGTGCCTTTCCCGCGGCGCTGCGGAAGCGGACCAGCGAGAAGGCGCCTGCCACGGCGATGCCGGTTCCCACATTCCCGTTCACCATCAGGATCACGGTAGTCACGATGATCGGCAGGACCACCAGGGACAGAAGGAAGCTGCGGCTGACCGAGCTTTCCCGGGAAAGCGCCAGCGCGGTGACCGCGCCGCAGATCCCGGCAAACAGAAGACAGATAAGATATAAACCGACGGAGAATTCCCCGGTTAAGATGGAACTAAAAATTGACAGCATTTTTGACCCCTCCCTCATGGATGTAAACAGGCTTCCCGGATCCTTCCAGGGTTTTCAGATACGCGCTCCCGTACTTGGAAAAGCTTCCGGGACGGATCCCGGTTTCGTCCAGCGCCCACGCCAGCCAGAGCGGCATGGCACCCGCCGTTTTGATCTCCAGCAGCACCGTGTTTTCCGGAAGCAGGCGGATCCCCGCCGCCCCGCAGCGGAAGGAAAGTCCTTCTTCTCGGTACCGGATGTCCCGGTCGAACGTCAGGCGCAGGTCGGGTTGTTCCGCATCGAACCACGCTTCCCACTCACACAGGATCATCATGGCCGGTTTCGGCCGGTCATACCGGCGCATGGTCCATTCGATCTCGGACATGATTTGGCTTTCCTGCGGTTTCAGCCCCAGACGCAGGTACCTTTCCGCTTCCCGGAGCGTCATCGACACCCGCCGCTTATACACGACACCGTCAAACTTTTTCTTCAGTTCCAGGAATACCGTCGTGTCCTGCGCGGCCTGGGTCCCGTAGCAGCGGAGCCTCAGTTTTTCCTTGTAGTCCTCGGCCTCGATGGAGCCGCGGATGATCCGGAAGTCCGGTGTATCCAGATAGAGGCTCATCACCGTACTGCGGCCGTACCGGTCCATCTTAAGATGGGACCCGGTGAGACGGAACAGTTTTCCGTACTGCTCTTCTGTCAGCAGGTATTTTTTTTCGATTCTTTTGAAGATATAGGCCGTATCCATTGGGATGCCTCCTTCCCTGTTTCTGCACCCAGTATAAGGGCCCAAACTTAAACCAACTTTAAGCGGAAAAAAAAGAAATCCCGGATTTCTCCGGGACGAAAAACGCGGCAGACGGGTTTCCCCGCTTGCCGCGTTTCCCTGTTTCTTTGGTTGTCAGATCCGGTCCCTCTTTATTCCGGAAGAACCCCGGCTTCCTCTATCCCGCGCCGGATAAGCTCCCAGAGCTTCCCGTCCGTGGGAATAGGTTTGAGTTCATCCCCCAGTTCCATCAGGCCCTGTTCCTCCCCGCTGGCAGGCCAGTACGGCAGGCCTTCGCCGTTGGGATCGCCTGTTTTGATGAAGTTCGCCCAGTACGAAGAGATCTTGTCCGCCAGTTCGAAGTCCTTTTCTTCCCACGGACGCTTCGGGGGCGTGCCCTTGCGCAGGGACGCAAAGGTATACCACAGTTCGTTGGAATGCCAGCTCATCAGCAGGTCCGGATCCCGGGGCGTGCCGATATCCTCCGGCAGGTGCGGCGCGACACGGGAGAAGAGGTAGTTGTACGTTTTCCTGCCCGGTGCCTTTTCCGCGCGCCGTTTGCCAAACTCGAGGTTCACAGCCAGGGCGCCGAAACGGCCTTTGTTCATGAACAGGCCGTAGGACGCCAGCCGGCGGGACTCGCGGTCCACATTCTCGTCCGTGACGGGCACGAGTTTTTCAAAATCATACTCGTCGTACAGATCGCCCAGCTGTTCTTTGGCATAGGCATAGAATTCCTTCGCTGTCTTAAACCCGTCATCCCCGCGGGCGCTGCCCGGCTTCAGATGGGTTTCCCCGAGGTTCGTGCCGGCCAGGTAATCATAGTCCCCGCCGAACAATTCCATTTCCTTCGGGATTTCAATCTCGGGAACCAGGTTGCCGTCACAGACTAGGCCGCCCGGGATCGGGATGCCGCGGACCTGCGGCAGGAAGCGGGTCGCTTCGATTTTCCGGAGTTCCTCTACGGGCAATGTCGGGTCGATGCCGATCTTACGCAGGTATTCCGCACAGGTTTTTTCCATCTCTTCCAGCGTATTGTTTTTCCGCAGCCAGACCAGGCCGCTCTCATTGATCACGCGGCGGATATGGCCCTTTGCCAGCTTCGTAAAGGCCAGGGAGGAAGATTTCCCGGTGCCCGCGGACTGGCCGCCCACCGTGATGCAATCCGGATCGCCGCCGAACGCGTCAATATTCTTTATGATCCACTCCAGGGCTTTCATGTCATCCATCAGGATGTAGTTCCCGCTGGTGCCGCCCTGCTCTTCGGAGAGCTGCGGCAGTGCCAGGTAGCCGAACATGCTCAGGCGCTGTGCCACGGAAACTACCACGACCCCCTTGCGGGCGAGTTCGGCCGGGTCGAACTCGGCTTCGTAGGAATAGCCGTGGTCGCTGCCGCCGCCATGGAACCAGACAAAGACCGGGCGTTTTTCGCCGGCTGCGGATGCGCCGGTGCAGACGTTCAGGTACAGGCAGTCCTCGCTCATGGGCGGGGTTCCCATATAATAGAAATCGGTATGCCAGGGTTCCGCATCCAGGTCCCCGTTGGTCGGCTGCGGACAGATCGGCGCATAGCTGTCACAGCTGCGCACGCCGTCCCACGGCGCCGGGTCCTGCGGCGGACGCCATCTCAGTTCCCCAACGGGCGGTGCCGCAAAGGGAATGCCTTTGAACAGGGTAATGCCCTCGTATTTTCCGGTCAGCTCCACGCCCGTTACCAGGCCGCAGCCGGTTTTGACCATGCCGATGGTTTTGGCCATATCCAATCCCCCTTTTTCAAATCCGTTCCGGCCGTAACGAAAAAGATACGGCTTTTCTGTTGTCTTGATGTGCCCATTATACAACACATCCCGCTCTTCCCGCAAAAGCCGTACCGCAAAAATCCTTTGGGGCAAAGCCGTGTACTCTTTCCAAATTGGAATCATTCGGAATGCCGATTTCGATTTGATCCGCCTTTGCCCTGTTTTTTATACTGGTATCAGAAGAAAAAGAAAAAGAAGAAGGAGGAAAAATCCCATGAAAGCAATTGATTTTTCCAGCAAGCATGAAATCTGGATCCGCAATCCCGACGGATCCCTGCAGAGAATGGACGAACCGTTCTATGAAAGCAAAAAAATCGCTCCCGGGACCTGGATGATCCTGTCCGATGGGGATTACCAGTACCTGGTGGAAGGCGAAAACGAAGCCGTGGCCATCGATACCGGCTACGGGGCCGGGAACCTCCGGGAATACATGCAGACCCTGACGGACAAGCCCGTGCGGGTCGCCTTCAATACGCATGAACACTTTGACCATACCGCCAATAACGGCTATTTTGACAAATGCTATATGACTGCCGGTGCCCTGCCGCTGGCAACTCTTCCCTTCCCGAGCTTCGCAGGCATCGATTTCCCGCAGGATTATCCCCGGGAAGCCGTCTCCGCCGGATTTGTCTATGACCTGGGCGGGCGGAAACTGGAAGTACTGGAAATGAACTTCCATGCCCACAGCCTGCTGCTCCTGGACCGGAAGGAACGTATCCTCTTTTCCGGGGATGAATTCGCGGACCGGGGCGGCGGTCCCCGGGCTCCCCGCACCGTGCTGGAATACTATAACCAATTGAAGGTCATCGCTTCCCACCGGGATGAATATGATTATCTCTGCGGCGGGGCCGCCTCCATGATGGATGCTGTCCTCGTCGACCGGCTGCTGCAGAGTGCCGAATATGTCCTGAACGGGGGCGAAGGATCGCTTCCCGAACCGAACCCGCTCCGGAAGCCCGCGGAACCGGATCCGCAGGGCCGGATCATCTACGGGCGTAAAAGCGCCCGGCCGGAAGATATGGTCCACCCGGAACGGAAGAATGACCTGCCCACCCGCCTGATGGAAGTCACGTGCTTCGGCGTCCGCTTCGTTTACGACGCCAACTATATCCGGTAAGGCACAAACATTCGAATGACAGGAAAAGGAGAATCATCATGGAAAAGAAGATTAAAATCGCCCTGTGCGGGATGCGCGGGCATCTCGACTACTTCGGGGAACTGATCAATTCCTACCCGGAAAGCGAAGTCATCGCCGTCTGGGACCCAGATCCGGAAACCGCCGCCAAAGCAGCTGCCCTGTTCCCCGGCTGCGCGGCCTGTACGGACTATGACGCGTTGCTGAAGATCCCGGATCTTTCCGCCGTCGTCATCACCTATCACAACGTCTGGCATAAGGAGCTGGCCTGCAAAGCCGCAGCTGCCGGCAAGCATATCTTCCTGGAAAAGCCCCTGGCCTCTTCTTTGGACGACGCCATCGCGATCCGGGATGCCGTACAATCTGCCGGGATCAAGTTCTATATGACGGATCCTTTCTGCAACGGAGCTACCGCGTATGTCAAAAACTTCATCCAGAGCGGGAAACTCGGGAAGCTCCTTTCCGTGCGGATCCGGTTTTCCAATAATTCACGCGTGTTCCGCGCCCCTTCCCCAGAAGATGTCCGCATCGAAGTCAGCCGCATGGGCGGCGGGATGATGACGGATACCGGCGGCCATCCCCTGCATGTCCTGCATTACCTCCTGGGCAAGCCGGAACGCGTTTACGCGCAGTTCGCCTGGCGCAGCGCGGATGACAAGGCAGCCGGCAACGAGGAATATATCGCCATGCTGATGCAGTATCCCGATGATGTGACCGCTATCGTGGAAAGCGGCATGATCTCCCCCGGCTATACCTCCGGGATTGAAGTCAACGGTACCCGCGGCACCATCATCCAGGAAGGCATCCGTGACTGGCATACCCCCGTGCGCTACCGGCTTACCGACCTGGTTCCCCCCGATGCGGGAACGGGGCGGCCGCAGGACCGGAGCGACTGGGTCACCGTGGATCCCGCCGAACTGCCCCAGGACCCGGATGACCATGCCCGCTACTTTGTCCGGATGATCGCCGAAGACCTGCCCAACGACGGGGTCGGGACGGATGTCCGGAGCCTGCACGGCATGAACCTTCAGGACGCCATGGAACTTATGGAAATCCGGGAAGCCATCTACGAAAGCGCACGCACCGGCAATTCCGCGCCGGTTCCGTCCGTATAAAACCGAATTCCGTTCTGCGTATTTTTCCGAACCCTGAAATTTCAGAAAAGAGGATTTTTGCATGAACAAACCGGAACTGCTTACCAACCTGGCTTTCCAGAGAAGCCCGGATACCCTGTACCCTTACGGGAACGAAGGGTACGGCAGCCGCAACAAAAAGCTGCGCAAAAGCGCGAAAACCGGCGCCTGGCATACCCCGGACGGCGGGATTGCATTCAAAATATATGCCCCGGAAGCCTCCAGTGTGTTTGTTTCCGTGGAAGGTCTGACGGTCCACTACGGGGACCGTGTCAACATCCTGGACCTGGAAGCCACCGGGGATGATTTCCCGGAATACAGGCTCCCGCTGACCCGGGATGCGGAAGGGTTCTTCTCCGGGGAACTGACCGAAAAAGACCTTCGCGGGTTCTACGGTCCCCTCCCCTTTACGTTTGTCGTGGACGGATCCTGCATCGTCCATCCGTATACCCGCGCCACCTGGCGCAGCGGCCGCCTGATGAACTGCATCGAAGTGGCCGATCCGGATCTGGAAGAACATTTCCTGCTCCGGGATGTCCCGCACGGGACTGTCGCCTATGACCGGTTCTGGTCCGTGACCCGTCAGGACTGGGCCCCCTGCCTGGTCTATACCCCGCCCGGTTACGGCAAGGACGGGAAACAGTACCCGGTCCTCTACCTGCAGCACGGCGGCGGGGAGAACGAAACCGCCTGGTTTGCCCTGGGGAACCTGACGGAAGTCATGGACAACCTGATCGCCGACGGCAGGGCCGAACCCTGCGTTGTCGTCATGAACAACACGCACCTGCCCCCGCGGGACACGGATGAAGAGGCAGGCATCCACACCTTCGGCGCGGTGGATGACCTCCTGACCAAAGAGTGCCTGCCGTATATCGAAAGCAAATATGCCGTGAAAACAGATAAGTGGTCCCGCGCCATCGCCGGCCTTTCCATGGGCGCCATGCAGAGCAGCTTCGTCGGCTTCTCGCATCCGGAACTGTTCGGCTATATCGGGTTGTTCAGCGGGTCTGTGCGCTGCCGCCGGTTCTGGGAAGACTATGACGCGAACCCCCATCTTGCCGCTTTCCGCGGCGATGTCCGGGTCCTGGATGAACAGTACCGCGTCTTCTACCGCGGGGTCGGCGCCCAGGAACACGCCTCCCGTCCCTGGCATAAAGAGGATGACCGCTATCTGCACGAAATCGGCGTGGATACACTCTCATGCTACCGCTTTACGGAACATCCCACCATGTGCCATGAGTGGGGCTGTTTCCGGCGGAGCCTGTACGAATATGTGCAGTTGATTTTCTGATCTTCACAGGAAAACAAAAAACTGAATACCACGGCGGACCTCCGGTCTCCGGACCGGGCCCGCCGCATTTTGTTTTTAGGAAAAGGGACATTTTTCCGGAATATGCAACTATGATGCAGAAATGCGGGATTTTGGATCAGAGCCTCATGCAGGATGATAACAGGATCCCGGATTGGCCGCTGGATACCGATCCCCAATCATATATCCCTCCAATGATTTATAAGAATCTACCCCGAACAGGAGCACCTATCCTATGACAACCGTGAAAAAACAAAAGGCTTCCTCCCTCCGCCGTCCGGCCGGAGGAAACCGGGTTTTCCCCACCCGGAAAATCCTGTGTGTCTGTCTTTGTTCCGTATGGATTGCCCTGGTCCTGACAGGATGCTTCCCGGTGATCGACGAAACCGGACCGGGAATCCCGTCCCCTCTGCCGCAGCCCACCGCAGGGACAGCCGAGATGCCCGCGGAAACCGCCGGATCCCCGGCCTTCCCGGTATACCTGGAAAACACAGAGCTGGAAAAACTGGCTGTCCGGGCAGCTGTGCAGTTCCCGGATGGGTTTGACGGGACGCGGAAGGTGTCCGTTTCCTCTGCAAAACCCGCTGCCTGGGACCGGGACCGGATCGTGGAAGCCCTGGCCGGCGGACGCCGGGTCGAAAACCGGTTTTCCGGGGAAAATACCGGGCCGGATGATCTCTACCATGTTTGTGAATTTGAGGATGGCGCCGATCTGACATTCTATTCCGGGCAGGTCCTCTACACCACGCCCGCGGGTACGGAATACGAGTATTCCTATTATTTCGATTATTACGAGGATTACTGGGGAAAAGACACCCTGCGCAACGCGTTCCCTGCCGCCGGGATCGACGGCCTGGAAAAAAGCGACGCCATCGACAGTGCCGGCCATGTCACATCCCTGCTCGGCCTTGACGGGATCCTGGGGGAACCGCAGGTCTACGCCATGGATGCCGCTTCCGTCAACCGGCTCCAGGACGAACTGGATGTCCGGGACAAACACGGCAGCCCGGCTGAGCGGTGGGCCGCGGATCAGGAAGCATACCTGATCGTCTACCCTGTTCTTTACCAGGACATCCCTTCCCTGTATGTGGGGAGCGCTACCGGGGAAAATGAAATGCTGACCTCCTCCAAGGCGTGGTTTATCTACGGCCGGGACGGTTGGGTTGAATTTGAGGTCTCCGGCATCTTCGAGATCGAGGGAACCCTGTCGGAAGCCCCCATCCTCTCTCCGGAAGAGGCAGTCGGAAGGATCAAACAATCCTTCGAGAACATCATCATGGACCGGGAAATCGAGATTTCTTCCCTGCAGCTTGCCTATGTCATCCGGGAAAACACCCAGGCCCCCGCGGACTGGAAGGTGGAGCCCGTCTGGCTGGTCCGGGGGGAATACAAAGGAACGCCGCCTTCCGGGTCCAACCCCAAAGGCGGAGCGGCCAACAGTGAATATCTCGCTTTGATCAGCGCGGTCAACGGGACATTCGTCCCGATCTTCGCGATAGGGGGGTGACCTTTTTGTACGGTATCCTGCGTTCCAACCTGAAAAGGGCCTTCCTCTCCGTCTGGTTCCCGGCTTCCGTCCTTGCCGCGGCAGCCATGTGCTGCCTCTGCGCCTGGGATTATATGGACCGCGGAGCAAATCCCGTTTATCTCGTGGATATCATGCTCAATCTGGGGATGCTGAAGAAGGTCCTGGTTTTCTTCGCGGCCGTTCCTTTCGTCACCGTCTACTGCCAGGACTTCAATTCCGGCTACATCCATTCCCTGGTCGTACGCAGCAACGCCCGGAAATATGCCTGGTCCGATGTCCTCGTATGTGCGCTTTCCGGGTTTTCGGCCGTCTTTTTCGGGATTCTGGTTTTCTTTGCCGTACTGTCCTTCGTCTATCCCGTACAGCCCTATGAAACCCCGGATGTTTACGGCAGCATCGCATGGAACAGCCCGGTTCTCTATGCCGGTATCCTCTCTTTTGTTTTCGCTCTGTATGCCGCCATGTGGACTGTAGTGGGGCTGACCCTGTCCGCGCTGCTTCCGGATAAATATGTCGCGCTGGGGTCCCCGCTGATCCTGGGGTACGTCTTTGAGGAACTGACCGCCGGCCTGCCGGCCTTTCTGAACCTGTACAGTCTCAGCCATAATGCTGCCGTGTTCGGGCAGTCCCCGCTTTTGAATTTCCTCTATACGCTCAGTATATTTGTGCTGGTCATGGCTGTATCGGGATGGCTGTTTTCCCGTGTTGTGAAAAGGAGGAGCCAAAATGAAATGGGTTAAGCCGGTCCTTTCCATCACGATGCAGAATTTCCGGAAATGGAAGCAGGACTGCCGGGTCTGGATCGCCTTTGGTATCGTCCTGATCCTGATCCATTCCGTGACCAAGGGACTTTCCGGCATCTGTGCCTATACGGGGGTAAAATCATCCCCCTGGATCTTCCCCTTCCTGTATGCCCCGTATTACAACAAGCTCCTGTTCTTTTTCCCGTTGGTCCTGATTTTCAGCAACGCCCCGTTTATCGATCGGAACCAGCTTTACGTGCTGATCCGGTCCGGCCGGGTTCCCTGGTGCCTGGGACAGATGCTGTACATTGTCCTTGCCTCCGCCCTGTACTTCCTCTTCATCCTGCTGTTTTCCGTTGTGCTGAACCTGGACTGCATGACGTTTACCGGGGAATGGGGGAAACTGTTGAACACCCTGGCCAATACCAGCCTGGAAGCGGATTTCCAGTTGGGATTTGACCCCATCAAAAATGTCGTGGATCTGTTTTCCCCGGGCAATGCCGTCTGGTTTACGTTCCTGCATTCCTGGGTTTCCGGAATCCTGCTGGGGTTCCTGGTGTTCCTCTTCAACCTGAAAATCAAGGGCGGCGGGACCTTCTTCGCTTCCCTTCTGCTGGTGTTCAGCGCCATTGCGGCCAAACAGCCCCGGCTTTTGAAATTCTCCCCGGTTTCCTGGAGTACGCTCAATGCGCTCCACCTAAAGGCCAATGACGGGCTCCCGCATTACGGGTATGTAACCCTCATTTACGGGATCCTCCTCCTGGTTCTTGCCGGGATCATCCTTTTCTCGGTAAAAAGAACCGCTTTTGACCGGGAATCTGTCCGATAACGGAGGTGACAGGAATATGAATGCAGCCATCCGAGTGGAAAATGTCACGAAATCCTTTGGCGAAACCGTTGTCCTTTCCCACATCAATGCCGAATTTGAAAAAGGGAAAGTGCACGGCCTGATCGGAAGGAACGGCAGCGGCAAGACGATGCTGATGAAATGCATCTGCGGGTTTGTCCCCGTCTCCTCCGGCCGGATCCTCATCAACGGACAGGTCCTGAAGAAGGATATCGATATGCCGAAGGACATCGGCATCATTATCGAAACCCCCGGGTTCCTGCCATCGTACAGCGCCTACAGGAACCTGAAGTTCCTGGCGGATATCCGGGGGAAAATCCAGCGGCAGCAGATTTACGATGCCATTGCCCGGGTCGGCCTGGATCCCCGCAGCAGCCGCCATGTGGGGAAGTTCTCCCTTGGCATGCGGCAGCGCCTCGGCCTGGCCCAGGCCATCATGGAAGATCCGGAGATCCTGATCCTGGATGAGCCGATGAACGGGCTGGATAAAGACGGGGTTGCGGATATGCGCAAATACCTGCTCGACCTAAAGGCCGCCGGCAAAACCATCCTGATCGCATCCCATTCCACGGAAGATATCGATGTCCTGTGCGATACTGTGCATGAAATGGACAAAGGTGTGCTGACAGCCGTCCGGTGAAAAGGATGCCCGCTGCCGGCTCCGGCGAAAAAAAGTTTATTATACTCAACACCTCGAAATAATCGATAAAAAATACGCACACTTTTTCGCTTTGTGTGCGTATTTTTTAACAACGCATAGCCGCCGGATACATAAATACCTGGCTGTTGCTTTATATATGTACCGCCGAAAGCTGCGGTATTAATGTCTGAAAAAGATCTTCCTTATGTAGTCTTTTCCTTCAGGCGCTTTTCTCTTTTCCGGGATTCACATGGATGGTGACATGTTTGAGGTTCTGGTACCTGGTTTCCAGATCTCTATGTACCCGTTCCGCAATGGTGTGGGCATCCATCAGGGAGATGGTACGGTCTACCGCGATCTCCAGTTCGATATAGATCTTATTGCCGAACTGCCGGGTGTGCAGAAGGTCAATCCCCTCCACCCCGTCCTGGGTTTCCACAAACTCCCGGATATCTTTTTCCGTTTCCCGGTCCACCGCCGTATCCAGCATCTTCGCGATCGCGTCCCTGGAGATGTCAAAGGCTACCTTCAAAATCAGGATGCAGATCACCAGGCTGGCAATGGGGTCCATGATCGGGAAGCCGAGTTTGGCCAGCCCGATGCCGATAAAGGAACCGACAGACGAGATCGCGTCCGAGCGGTGATGCCAGGCATCGGCCTTGAAAGCAGAGGAGTTCAGTTTCTTCGCGTAGTGCATCGTATACCAGAACATGCCTTCCTTTACGGCAATGGAGACAACCGCCGCGATCAGGGGCAGGAAGGTCGGGATTTCCAGCGTCTCGCGCACGAGCAGCTTCTGTACGCCCGAGTACCCGATCCCCACGCCGGTCCCGGCCAGGATCAGGCCCAGGAACAGGGACGCGACGCTCTCGATCCGCTCATGCCCGTAGGGATGGCGTTCGTCCTCCTCCCGTTTGGAAAGGGCAACCCCGATATACGCGATAAAGGTCGCGAACACATCGGAAAGCGAATGCACGGCGTCCGACACCATGGCCCCGGATTTCCCCAGGACCCCGGCAAACAGTTTGAATCCCGCCAGCAGGATATTTCCCAGGATCCCGACGACGGACATTTTTCTCACAATTACGTTTTCTTCCATACTGAAAACCTCGGTAAACAATCAGTGCGCGGAACCGGTCCTGCACAGGAAAATAAAAAGCATACCTCCGGAACACTTCCCTGTCCCGCAGATATGCCGAATCCTTCTTCTGCTGTCGTTTGCACGACCCGGCTACCGGCCGTCCCCTGCCGGGAAACGGCCCTGCCTGCTCAGTCCCACCTGCCTTCTGTTCGGGGCAGGTCAACGAGTTTCCCTCGTTATATCACCTCTGTCCGCCCTTGTCAAGGCAGACAAAAGGGCGCAGCCAAGCTGCGCCCGGGTTCCGTTCCCTTAGGGGACAATGTGCTCTTCGCCCTCTTCCCATTTGGCCGGCGGGAGCGTGACCTGCACGCGGGTATAACCTTCACCGTAGGCCATGCCCTTTACCGGCGGCCGGTCCGGGAACAGGTGGAACACGATATCCACATATTCCAGATCCGGGTCATCCCGCAGGTACTTGCGGTGCACCTCGATCATGTTTTCCAGGATGCGGATATCCTGGCTGACGACGTCGATGATCCCGCAGTAGGTGCTGTGACCGGTGAACATCTGCCGGAACATGCCCTTGTTGTACTGCTCGAGCATCCGCAGCCCGTAGCGGATATGGGTGCTGGCCGCATGGGTTCGGGTCCCGTTGTTGAAGTTGACGCAGTCCCCGGTAAAGGCCATCTTTTCGCCTTCGTCAATGAAATACAGGTGTCCCCAGGTATGCCCGGGGAAATTGTAGGCGGTCACGACGCGCCCGCCGCCCAGGTCAAAGGAATCCCCTTCCTGGATATAGCAGATCTCGGTATCGAGACTGCCGCGGTTGATACAGCTCTCATCCGGGTTCCAGATTTCCCAATGCCCGATATGGAGCCGGTTGTTCCAGATAAACTCATCCATGTTGAAATCGGGACGGGTCAGCCAGCGGATCGTGTCCATGCCGCCCTTGTCCCCGCCGCCGTGCCCCATGGGGCGCGCTTTCAGAACTTCGGTCTCGTTGATGTAGATGCGGTCAAACTGGCGCATCATCCCGATATGGTCAGGATGGGCATGTGTGATCACGACATCGTACGGTTTGTGGGTCAGGCTTTCCACAATCTCCCGGAAATTGCAGTAGCCCATGCCGGCATCCACCACAAGCGCGCGGTCCGCGCCCTCCAGCACATACATGTTGTTGCATCCGAATTCGTTGATGCACCATGTTTTATAGCCGACTTCGGTAATGATCGGGGTTTTCAGTCCCCCGTTGACGGGACGCTGCGCGTCATGATTCTTCGGCGCGTTGAAATCCAGGTACGTGTTCCCTGCCATGCCGGTTCCCTCCGTTTTTTATTGTTGTATATTACATATATAGCACGGTTTTCGTTCTTTGGCAAGCCGTTTTCCCGCAATATCCCACACAAAAGCACAGAACGGGGGTGCTTCCCGTAAAGCGCCCCCGCCCGATTGTCCTTTTATTTCTTAATCCGCATCAAAGAATGCCAGCGCAATCGCGTCCGGCCCGGCATATGTCCCGATCGTCGCGCCGACGCTGAAAACCGGGATCTCGTGTAGTTTATCCTTCAGGAAATCCGCTTCCTCCAGATAGGAACGGAGCCGTTCTTCCGAAAGGCCGGAATAGGCCAGGCAGAGCGGACGGCTGAAATCAATGCCGGTTTTCCGGATAAACTCCGTCATCAGGCTGTATGCCCTGCGCATGCCCTTGGCTTTGCCCAGGATTTTGACCACGCCGTTTTCAATCGTCAGGACCGGCTTGATCGACAGCAGTGTTCCTGCAAACGCTGCCACCGCCGGGATCCGTCCCCCGCGGCGCAGGTATTCCAGGGTGTCGAAAATCGCGATCACATGGGCGTGTCCGAGTTCCTTCCGGATCCCGGCATCGACGGCATCCAGGTCCCGGCCCGCATCCCGCATCTGTACCGCACGCGCCACGATAATGTACTGGGAAACACAGAACTGCCGGGAATCGACCACCCGGACATCGTCCCCGAACTCGGCAGCTGCCGAGCAGGCGCTTTCATAGGATCCGGAAACCCCGGATGACAAACAGAAGCACAGGACCTGGTCCCCTGCCTGTACCGCCTCCCCAAAGGCTTCGCCGTATTCAAACGGGGTGATCTGGCTGGTCTTGGGGACCTGCCGGCTTTCCTCCAGCTTGCGGTAGAAATCGTCATGGGACAGTGTCTTCGCGTCCAGGTATTCCTCTTCCCCGAAGCGGATATGCAAAGGGAAGATGGCAACGCCGTGCTCCTTAGCCCAGTTTTCGGGGATATCCGCCGCGGAATCCGTCATAATCCGTATCGCCATAGATCGCTCTCTTTCTGTTCCGGTACATTATTCTCTATCTAATATACCATATTAGATAATCTATAGCAACGGTTTACATTGTTTTGACAAATTCTTAAAGCATCTTCCATTTTCCCTGCCGGCTGTCCCCGTCAGTATACCTCTTCCAGGATGAGGACCCGGTCCTGTCCCTTCCCCTGCACAGGCGGCACAAAGATGCTCTGCCCCCGGGCCGGGAAGATCCCGAACACCTCCGTTTCCCCGGTGCGGGGATCGAACCATTTGGCGCGCAGTTTGTCCGACCCGGTAAAGCAGCCCAGGTTCACGGTAAACGGCAGTCCCAGCGGGGTATACACATACCCGTAATCGTCTCCCCGCCCGGAAGCCAGATGGCCGGCCCCGGCATATCTTTCCTGCGTCAGTTCCGGGGCATGCCGGAACGAGAAATAATCGTGGCTGAGACGCAGTTCCCGGATATGCCGCACCTGTTCCGCGCCAGCATGGAGAACCGCTTCCTTCCATGTGTACGGGAAGTAGTCCGTCGGCTCTCTGGTCATGCTCCAGACACAGTGGTTGCCGTAGGTATGGCCGCAGGCGCCGGCCAGGACATCCCAGTAGGCGTTCTGGCGCATATCCGCCGCGTTCCAGAAATACCCGATCTTCTCGTTGAAACAGGCGGGATGGTCCTCATAGCGCGCCTCGGAATCCATATACGGTTTTCCGGATTCCCCGGCCATGGCCAGCAGGGCCGAATCGCTTTCATAACACTTTTCCACCCCGTGTCCCGTCTGCGCGGTGTGGAAATCGATATACCCGGCATCCTTAAGGAAATCCGTGGATTTCCTCGTCCCGGGCGGATGGAAGGTGATCAGGTGGTTCCCGTCCGCTTCCCGGATGCCCGCCGCCATGGCGTCGATCACAGCGCGGTGTGCCGCCGTTTCGAGCGGCCGGTCCCCGCCCAGCATCCAGATGATGTTTTCCCTGTCACGGTAACGGTCCGCGATCCATTTCCCGTACAGATAGGCGTTCTCCTTCGTGAAGATTTCGGGCCCTTTCCCCCAGCGCAGGTTGTACTTGTCCCCCCACGTCGGCAGCAGCGCGATAAAGATCCCGTTCCGGCCCGCTTCTTCCACGATATAGTCCACATGGTCCCAGTAGGAATAACCCGCCTGCGTATCCGGTTTTGCCGGGTCCGGGACCCCGTCGGTCAGAAGGAGCGGCAGCCGGCCGTACGCGTTCGGGACCGTAAGCCCCTCCATCTCCGCCAGCGCAACCCCCTGCACGGCGGTAAAGCCCTGCCGTGCCCGCTGGGCCATATACCAGGCTGCCTCTTCCCGGTTCAGCCGATGGAAAATCTCCCAGGCGGTATCCCCCAGGTAAAAGAACGGTTCCCCGTCCTCCCAGGCCAGGTACCTCCCCCGCACCGTCAGTCTGCGCATACCTATCCCTCCTTTTCAGGATCCCTGTTTCGAATGTCCGGCATTCGCCGTATAGACCCCCATGAGGATCACCAGAGCCCCCACAGCCTGCCAGACCGTCAGCGTCTCGTGTAAGAACAGCACCCCTGCCGCTGCCGCGGCAGCCGTAGAGATCCCGACAAAGGACGCTGTCCGGTTGACCCCGATTTTCGCGACCGCCACATTGGAAAGGAAAAACGCCAGGACGGAACAGCCGAGCCCCTGGTACAGGACTGCGGCCAGGAACCCGGGATCCCGGACCGGCAGAAGGCACAGTCCGGAAAGGTTCCCTTTCCCCAAAGCTTCTGCAGCGGCCAGCGCCGTAAAGACAACAGCGCCCGCAAAGAGCATGATATAGGTGATTTCGATCCCGCTGTATCCCCGGGCCCGGTCCACGGCCACGTAATAGAGCGCGTAGGAGACCACCGCCAGCAAAAGCAGCAGGTAACCCGGCAGGGAAAACCCGGCGGACAGGCCGGCAGCCGCCACGGTAAGCAGCACCCCGATAAGGGTCACCAGGATCCCCCCAACCTGCAGCGCCGTCGGTTTCTTTTTGAGCAGCAGCGCGGAAAACGCGAGGGAAACCGGCGGAATGCAGGACAGGAAGATCCCGCTCTCCGCAGCCGTAACCCTCCGGATCCCGAAGGTTTCCCCCACAAAATAGATCACCGGGAAAAACAGGGCAACCCAAAGCAGGGGCTTCCGATTTTTCCCGCGCAGGCAGATCCGGACAACCCCGAGCGCCCGGAGCAGGCTGAGTCCCAGCAGTGCTGTCAGGAAACGCCATCCCAGCAGGCTCAGTTCGCTGACCCCGGATACCACCTGTTTCGTGACCACGTAGTCCAGCCCGTAGAGCACCTCACAGGTCAGGGCACACAGGCACCCGGTCACCGCATTTTTCCTTCCCCGCTCCATACTTTTTCCTGTCCGTTTATCCTTTGGCTTTCCGGCCGTCCGCGGTCCCGACATATTCGTCCAGGAACCATTCGGCTGTCTTGGTCATTTCCAGATGCACCGTATCCCCGGCAAAGCGGAACACGGCTGCCATATTCCCGAAATAATCGTCAATGACATAGGTACGCAGAAGGAACGTATCCTCCTTTTTCCAGACCCCGGCGTTCAGGCAGCGGTACCCGCTTCCCTTCGGCGTCTGGATCCGTTTCCCGGAATAATGGGTTTCGGGGAACACCGTATCCGCATACGCGCCGCGGCGGAACGGGAACTCCTTATCCCCGCGCTCCGTGCGGTAGACCACCTTCCCGGCATCCCCGGAGAAGGAGATCGTAAACTCCCGGATCCCCATGGGGTTGTCCGCAAGCACATACCGCTTGCCGTTGATCCCGTCTTCCAGCGGGGAATCCTTGGCCCCGGCCGGGACGGCGACGGTGAGGGAAGAGAGCAGGTTCTTCAGGTCCGCGTATTCCCCGTCCTCCATGGGCAGCTCTTCGTCGGACAGTTTATCCACCACGGTTTCCCACAGCGCGGTAACGATCGGCACTTCGTAGCCGTCCGCATCCCCCTGCATATCGCTGGTGCAGCAGAACAGGAAGTCCTTGTCCGGGATGCAGACCGCCATCTGGCCGCCCATCCCCAGGAAGGCAAACGAATTCCGCCACTGCCTCCAGATCTGGTACCCGTAGCCGTGCCCGTTGACGGACGCGTCATCCTGGTAGGCGGAATTGTCGATCTGCTTCGCCGTCGCAGCCTCGGCATATTCCCGGCTCAGGTACCGTTTGCCGCCGACTTCCCCCTTCCCGAAGAAGAGAAGGGCATACCTTGCCAGGTCCCGGGTCGTGCATTCCACGCCGGACCCGCCCCACAGGTATCCGTCCGGGGACTCCACACACCAGGCATCCTCCGAAAACCCGACCTCGCGCAGGTATTTATCCTTCAGGTAGGTCATAAAATCCTTCCCGGAAAGACGCTGGACCAGGACGTCCAGGGTATAGGTGGCCGCGGTATCATACCGGAATTCCGTCCCTGCCCGGTGGTCCGGTTCGATCTTCGGGTTGAAAAACAGGGGCAGCCACGCGGGATCATCCCCCTTGTAGCTGTTCTCCTTGTGGCACGTTGCCATCATCAAAAGGTTGCGGACCGTCATCTCCATAATATAGGGATGGGGGTTTTCCGGGATCAGTTCCGGGAAATAATCCGCGATCCTGTCGTCCAGGGAAAGCTTTCCCTCGTCAATCAGCAGCCCGACGGCCCCGGAAACAAACGACTTGGACACCGAATACATCCGGTGCAGCCAGTCCTTATGGAACGGCTTCCAGTAGCCTTCCGCAAACACCTTGCCGTGCCGCATCATCAGGAAGCTGTGGCACATCTTCCCTGTTGCGTTCATTCTCCTGACATAATCGGAAACCCATTCCGGGCGCACCCCGACCTCCTCGGGTCTTGCAAACTGCAGGATATCCGCCATGCGTAATTCCCTCCGATTGATATAATCCGGGGACAGCCTGCCCCCTGTCCTTTTCAGCTTAATCCAACCGGGTGCAAAGCGCAATCCAATTTCCTTTGTTCCCGAAAAGGTGTAAGATAAAGGGAGAATCGATTTGCTTTCGGAAAGGACGGACAAACCCATGCGTACCGGTATCAGCAGTTACAGCCTGTGGAAGCTCATCCGCAAAGGCGGGATCTCCACGGAAGAAGTCTTTCAGTTTATGCGCCGAATCGGCTGTGAAGCCATTGAAATCTCCGAGTTTACCGTCCCCCTGTACCCGGATCCCGACGCTTCCTATGACCCGGAAGCCTTAAAGCGGATCCTGGAATATTCCTCGAAATACGATGTCCCCATCGGGGCATACAGCTGCGCCTCGGATGCCGGCCGTGTCCGTCCCGAAGCCCTGCCCCGGGTCCTGGACTATGTCCATGAACGGATCGACCTGGCCCATCAGCTCGGCGCGCCCGTGATCCGGGTCGACCTGGTGCAGGTGCCTGCCGGCGCGGACATGGGGGTTTCCGCCTTTGAGGAAATCCTCCCCCAGTGCGTCGCGGCCGCGCAGGATTTCGCGGACTATGCCGCGCAGTACCAGATGGACGTGACACTGGAAAACCACGGCATGATGATGAACGGCTGCGACCGGGTCCGCCGCCTGGTGGAATGCGTCAACCGTCCGAACTACGGCGTCACGCTGGATGTCGGGAACATGCTCTGCGTAGATGACGATCCCCTGGTCTGTACCCTGGAATGGCTGCCCTATGTGAAGAACGTCCATGCCAAGGATTTCTATATCCGTAAGGATCCAGTTGCCTGCGGGGCAAAAATCCTGCATCCGGAAACGGTTTCCGGTCCGGAAGTCCTGGACGGCAGCCGCTGGATCACCACCCGCCACAACCGGTACCTGCGCGGGGCCATCGCCGGCCAGGGGGATATCCCCATGCAGGAGCTTTTGAGCCTCCTCGTTTCCTCCGGTTTTGACGGGGATTACCTCATCGAGTTTGAAGGGATGGAAGAGCCGAAACTGGGCAGTGAACTGGGATTGATCAACCTTCGGCAGATGCTGGAAACGGCAGTACAGCCTGCCTGACCTGTTTTCCATCAAAAAAACAGCCTCCACGAATCCTGCGTACAGGATCTGCGGAGGCTCTCTTTATTGGTATTGCTGTTTATGCGAAACGTTCCAGCCAGGCTGCCATATGGTCGTAGAGGACTTTCTCGGTATCGCCGAACTCGCCGGGGAAGGCTTCCGCCCTGCGGTTCGGGGAAAACATATGCCCTGCGCCGCGTACGAAGGCGATGGATTTATCCTGCATTCTGGCGGCATGGTCGTAGATCATTTCGGCAGCCAGGTATTCGTAGCTGCTGGTTGATCTCCTGATACAGCGCTTCAATGAACGGAAGGAAGAACGCCGCGAGACTTTCAGCAGCTACGGCTAGCAGAGAGGATCGGTCAAGGACCTTCAGCGCTTTGCCGAAATCACCGCCTATATGCGGGAAAATAACGTTCTCAGTGTTGCTGACCTGGACAGCCGAATCGAAGAGATAAGTGCTGCGGCTCAGCCGACCAGGGATCAGATCAAGGCAGTCACTGCAAAGATCAATACGCTGCGTAAGCTTCTGGAATACGGAGACCGACGCGATAAGCTTTCTCCGGTTCATGATCAGTATCTGAAGATTCACTGGAAAGGCCGCAAGGAGAAGTTCCAGAAGGAACACAAAGAGGAATTGGATGCCTGGAGCCAGGCTGACCGTTACCTCAGAAAGTATCTTCCGGACCAGCCGTACAATGCCGATGCCGTGAACACGGAGCTTTCTTCTCTGAACGCCCAGCTGGATGAACTGAACGCCAGACTGGAACCTTATCAGGAAGAGACAAGGATGCTGAAGGACATCAAGTATCTGGTTAAGGATCTGATCCCGGAGCTTGAGCCGGAGCGCGAGAACCTGACACCGGAACGCAAGGAATGGAAGAACATGACGGTCAAAGAACGTTTGGCCGCCGCAAGCCGTGAAGTTGCTGCGGAGAATGCCGAAAGGCAGAAACAGCAACCTCAGAGAAAACAAAAGAACAAAGATTGGGAACGCTAAGCGTCTGCATTTGTCACCGTGATGAAAGCAGGCGCTTTTTTTGTTTCTGAACGCTGAAAGGAGTGCTGAATATGAGTTACACACAGGAACAGATCGACCGCGCCAATGCGGTCAGTTTGGAAGACTTCCTCCGCAGCCAGGGCGAGAGCCTGAAGCGCTGCGGAAAGGATATGGAGTGGAAGGCCCATGATTCCCTGAAAGTCAGAGGAAACAAGTGGCACCGCTTCTCTAATGATACCGGAGGCTATCCAATCGATTTCGTGATGGAATTCTATGGCAAGAGCTTCCCGGAGGCCGTGGAGATGCTGATTGGTGAGAAGGGCGAAGGACAGCCTGGCGCCATCCCCGCCCCCTCACCGGAGTTCCATTTACCGCTGAGAAATGTAACGAACGCGAATGCCAGGAAGTATCTGGTCACAGAAAGAGGAATCGATGAAGGCCTTGTGGATCTCTTCATGAATACCGGAGATATCTATGAGGATGCCGATCATCACAACGTGATCTTTGTGGGCAGAGATCTGAAGAATCTGCCTCGATATGCGCACTGTCGTGGGACCAGGGATAAGTTCCGACTGGATGTGGGCGGATCGGATAAGGCCTACGGATTTAGTTACCAGGGAAAAGATGATAAGGTCTGTGTTTTCGAAGCGCCTATTGACCTTCTGTCCTTCATCAATCTCTTTCCGAAGAACTGGCAGGATCACAGCTATCTCTCCCTTGGCGGCGTGGCCTATAAGGCCTTGCAGAAGTTTATGGAGGACCACAAGGATATCCGCACGATCTATCTTTGCCTGGATAATGATGAGGCCGGAGAAACGGCCTGCATCCATCTGAACAAGGAGATCCCGCCGGACAGGAATGTTTACCGCATGAAGCCTCCGGTAAAGGACTGGAACGAGCTGCTTCTTCAGAGAGAACAGTTCGACCGCAAAGACTGGTACGTGCTTCAGGATCTCAGAGAGAAGAACGACGCCGGAGAGTTCGTCCCCATGATCCGCATGAGCGACGTGGAGCAGACCGAAGTTGCTTTCCTCTGGAAGCCCTATATTCCCTTTGGAAAGCTGACGATCCTTCACGGTGATGCCGGAAACGGTAAGACGTATCTGGCCATGCAGCTCTGCGCTGCCTGCACCAACAAGGCCGAGCTTCCCCATATGGAAGTTCATGAGCCGTTCAATGTGATCTATCAGACTGCAGAGGATGGATTGGGCGATACCATCAAGCCTCGCCTCATTGAAGCGGGTGCAGACCTGGAAAAAGTGCTGGTCATTGACGAGGGTGACGATGATCCTCTGACACTTGCCGATGAGCGCATTGAAAAGGCGATCAGACAGAATGATGCCAGACTTCTGATTATCGATCCGATCCAGGCGTTTCTCGGACCGAACGTTGATATGAACCGCGCTAATGAGGTCAGGCCGATTCTTAGGAAGATCGGCGACGTTGCCCAGAGAACCGGATGCGCCATCGTGCTGATCGGCCATCTGAACAAGGCAACTGGGCAGCAAAGCGGATACCGTGGCCTGGGATCCATTGACTTTACTGCCGGAGTCCGCAGCGTGCTGGTCATCGGCAAGAGCAAGGACGATCCAAATGTCAGAGTGCTGGCCCATGACAAGAGTTCGCTGGCTCCCGCCGGAACATCCCTGGCTTTCATCCTGGGAGATGAGGAAGGCTTCCGCTGGATCGGGGACTTCGATATCTCAGCTGAAGAGCTGCTCTCCGGTTTTGAGAAGAAGAAAGAATCCAAGACTCACGAAGCCAAGGATCTGATCTGCCGGATGCTGGCCGGAGGCAAAGAGGTCTTCTCAGACGAGATCGACCGGGCGGCCTTGGAGAAAGGGATTTCTTCCAGGACGGTCCGTGATGCCAAGAAGGAGCTTGGCGAGACCCTGAAAAGCAAGATCGGAGAAGGCCGCAGGAAGGTCTTCTGGATGGAATGAAACGCAGTTTGAATGGCAGTCATGGCATGAGTGGCAGAGATTTCATGGTACTCACATGGCTGCCATTCTGCCAGTCAAAATGAAA
>JAFPSR010000084.1 GCA_017413675.1 Clostridia bacterium
ATCTACTCTCAGATGAAAGCGAAAAAGGCCGGTGCCATCTTTGACGAGATGGTGGCAACGGACAGTAAGCTTCTTGCCAGAGTTCTTACGATCATGGATCCGGATGCGGCTGCGCAGATACTTGCCAACATGCAGCCGGCCAACGCGGCGATACTTACAAAAATTATGTATCCGGGGGGTTAAGTTTTTGAAGTTTCTGCCGATATAAGAATTGTAAGCGACAACGGTGATGACAAGGATGTTTCCCGTGGGCGCGAATTTTGCACCCCGCTAAACGCTTTTGTCATCACCGTTGTTTGTTTGTTGCTTTTCGCAGAAAAACGGCAAACAGTCGGTCCGCGCGACGCCTGGCGCGGTGAAATTCAAAGAAATCCGAAGCGATGCGAGGATTTCAACGATAAAGTGTACATTGAAAACTGAAGAGAGGAGGAAACAAATGACCAGTACACCTGTAGCGGGTTCGGTAAATTCGCAACTGGCAAGTTTACTGAATACCGTACAAACAAGCAACAAAACGGGTGGTCCGGATTTTAAAAGCTTTATGAACCGGCAGGATACGGAAGCCGGGGTCATGCAGGATCGGACAGATCTTGCCGTATGCCAGCGCGTTGCGCACGCCTTCCCAGCAGTCCGGCTCTTCCGGCATTTCAAAACGTTTTGCCTTGGCATAGGGAACTCCCAGGAAACGGTAAACCCCGTCAAAGAAATACCCGCGGAGTTTTCCCTGTTTTACGGTAACAATCGGCTCTTTCCGTGTGCAAAGAAACTGTGTCATTTTAATTCTCCTTTCAATTCTATTTCAATTTGATTTTGAGTACATTGGTATATTTCGTCGGCAGACGGGCAGGCAGCGGGACACTCAGGATGCCGAACTCATGACGGTAGGGAAGGTCCCCGGCGCCGACCAGCGTGACCCCGGACACCTTCTCATCCGCAAAGCTGCGAAGAACGGCGGTCTCCCCGGGTTGCAGGCCCATCATAAATGCGTAAACACAACCGTCTTTTTGGACAAAGCGGAAATCGCTCCGGCTCCAGGCAGTCTTTTCTTCCGTAAAGCCTTCGATTTTCACCCGGGTTTCGCCTTCGCCGAACACTTTCCAGGGACGCGTATTATAGACGGCTTCGGAACACACCATAAACCAGGAAGCCAGTTCGTTCAGGATCCATTTGGCATCGTCATCGATCGTGCCGTCGGGTTTCTGCAGGATGTTGAGGAGCATGGTTCCGTTCTTCGAAATGATATCCACCAGCATCTCGATGATCTGGTCCGGATGCTTGTACGGGGTATGCACGTCATAGAACCAGTTCCCGATGCAGGTGTCGGTATGCCAGGGGCGAACCTGGATGCCCGGCAGCTGGCTCTTTTCAATGTCCAGGATCCCGACGGAATAGATGGATTCCCGGCGGTCTTTCTGCAGATAGACAGCCTGGTTGGATCCGTGCTTCTCCAGGGACCGGTTGTAGAGATAGGCAACCGCTTCCAACCCGCAGCGGTAGTTCGGGTCCGTAAGATCAGCATCCCCCTGCTTCTCGGTCCAGTGCCCGCCGAATGGCAGGGCCCCGTCCGTGTACAGGAGTTCCGGGGTAAAGGCATCGATCATTTCCTTCACGCATGCCAGCCAGTATTCCCGGAACGTTTCGTTATCCGTATACCAGGGACGCGCCAGTGAAGGATTGTCTGTCCCATGTTCGTAATTATCATGGTAAAAATCCCGGTAGGCAGGATCATTGCCGTCATAAAGAACACCGGCATAGGGACCGTACGCATCACAGCCTTTATTGACGCGCCACCAGGAGAAGGATGCGCCCAGATGCTCGGTAATCCCGAAGGGGAGTTTCGCCTGGTCTGCAGCTTTCTTCCATAAGGAAACAATATCCTTATGCGGCCCGACGTTCACGGCATTCATCCGGTTGATTCGGGAATTGTAATTGAAAAAGTGGTCATGATGCGTAGCCTGGGAGACAAAGTAACGGGCGCCGGCTTTGACATACAGATCCATCAGGGCTTCGGGATCAAAGTGCTCTGCCTTCCAGAGCGCACAGATATCCTTATACCCGAACACGGACGGATGTCCGTAATGCCGGACATGGTATTCATACTGCGGCGTCCCCTGGATATACATGTTCCGGGCATACCAGTCCCCGAACATCGGGACACTCTGCGGCCCCCAGTGGCTCCAGATGCCGAACTTGGCGTCCCGGAACCAGTCGGGCGCCTGATAGGTATGAAGGGATTCGAAAGTAGGCTGAAAAACAGTTTCCTGCACGGGATTCCCTCGCTTTCCTTTGTTTCGTTTCTGTTAAGAGTATAGCATATTCTTTGCTTGGTTTCGATGCATTTGCCCGATGTTTGGTCCTTCGAAATTTTCAATTGTGTTTCAGGTTGTGCCTGTTGTACAATAATCAACAACAGAATAGTAAGAGAGGTACCAGGAATGGATTACGCCAAAGAATCACTCAGACTGCATGAGGAATGGAAGGGAAAGATCGAAGTTGTTTCCCGTGTCCCCGTTACCAATAAAGAGGAATTGTCCCTCGCCTATACGCCCGGCGTTGCCCAGCCCTGTCTGGAAATCAACAAGGATTATGATAAATCCTTTACCCTGACGCGCCGCAGCAACCTGGTTGCCGTCATTACGGACGGGACTGCCGTACTCGGGCTGGGGGATATCGGACCGGAAGCCGGTATGCCGGTTATGGAAGGCAAATGCGCCCTGTTCAAGGCATTTGCCGATGTGGACGCTTTCCCGATCTGCGTGCGTTCCAAGGATGTCGATGAAATCGTTAGGACCATTTACCTGATTTCCGGAAGCTTCGGCGGCATTAACCTGGAAGATATTGCCGCACCCCGCTGTTTTGAGATCGAAAAGAAGCTCAAGGAAATCTGTGATATCCCTGTCTTCCATGACGATCAGCACGGCACTGCGATTGTTGTCGGCGCCGCCATGCTGAATGCCCTGCGCGTTGCCGGGAAGAAAATTGAAGACGTCCGTGTCGTGATCAACGGTTCCGGTTCTGCCGGGATCGCGATCGGAAGACACCTGATGGACCTGGGTGTTCGGCACTTGAAGATGGTGGACCGTTACGGGATCCTGTGTGAAGGAGTGGAAATGAATCCCGCGCAGGCGGAAATGGCTGCCATTACGAACTCTGAAAAATTCTCCGGCAAACTTGCCGATGCCATGCAGGGGGCAGATGTCTTTATCGGGGTCAGTGCCCCGTATATTGTTTCCAAGGAAATGATCCGTTCCATGGCGGAAAAAGCAATTGTGTTTCCGATGGCCAATCCCGTACCGGAAATCGAACCTGATGAAGCGCTCGAAGCCGGTGCGCTGGTAGTCGGGACTGGCCGTTCGGATCATCCGAATCAGATCAACAATGTACTGGTTTTCCCGGGACTGTTCCGCGGGGCATTGGATGTGCGCGCCCGGGATATCAACCAGGAAATGAAACGGGCAGCTTCCCATGCTTTGGCAGCCCTGGTATCGGATGAAGAATTGAACGCTTCCTATATCCTGCCTGCCGCCTTTGACAAACGGGTTGGGCCGGCAGTTGCCAAAGCCGTTGCACAGGCAGCCAGGGACAGCGGTGTCGCCCGTCTGTAGAACGGAGAATTGGGAATGCTGGTTTTAGCTTCCGACGGTCTGACAAGCGAAGCGGTCCTGACAGAACTGAAATCGTTTGCCGCGGAATGTAGGTCCGCCGCGCTTGTGGTGAACGCCGACCCTGTGTATAAGGAAAAGAACTATCATGTGCCCAGATGCCTTTCGGAACTGGAAATAATGGGTATATCGGCAGAAACCTTCGATCTTGATCAACGGGACGGAAAGGAACTGCTAGCCTACGATGTGGTGGAATTCATCGGCGGGAACCCGTATGTTCTTCTGGATTCCATCCGCAGGCATGGGACACTCCCGGTCCTGCAGAGCCTCGCCCGGGAAAAGATCCTGATCGGATGGAGCGCTGCAGCTTTTGTATTCGGACCGACCCTGGATCTGGTGGACCGTTATACTCCGGAAATGAACACCCTTGAACTTCGCGACCTGCATGCCTGCGGGTTAACGGACTTGCAGGTTCTTCCGCACTACGGAAAGTTCCTGAGCCGCATTCCGGATTTTGAGAAAATCTGTGCGCAGTATGAAAAAGAGAAAAACGTTTCCGTAATCCGTCTGAATGACGGGGACGCCATCTTCCTGCAGGACGGGAAGATGAAAAAGATTACTGCATTATAACAGTACGCCCGGCAGATTCATATCTCTGCCGGGCGTACCTTTGGATTCGGTTTCTCACTGCTGCATAAGAGTTGTGCCGGCCAGGTCAAAAGCAGCATGGACCAGGGCATTCAGTTCCCGGTTGTCGGGACCGGCACAGGCAAACAGGACGTCAAAAAATGCAGTTTCATCCGTATTGTGAAATGCATTTCGGTGTACATATTCCCGAAGGATCCCGTGGAAAGTGTCCCTTCCCAGGATTTCCTCCATCTGGTACAGGGCAATTTTCCCCACAGTGTAGATGCTGGCGATATAGGTATAGGATTCCTTAAACGCATAATAGGAACGGTTGATGGGGAAATAGTCCTGTTGCTTAAACTGTCTTGCGATTTCAGAGTCTGAAACATCCAGGCTGTCCCGTCCGTACATTTCCCGGATTCTGCGGAGTTCTCCGGAAGACTGGATATACTCCAGATAAACGATTTCGGAATAAGACGTAATCGATTCATCCAGCCACGGCTGCATGCCCGAGTTGCTTCCCACAATTCCCATAAACCATTGATGGCCGATTTCATGGGCGATCACGGTTTTCAGGTCTATGTACGGATCCTCGGAAGGGACAATCTGTACGGGTGTATCGCAGTAATTATCCGCGATCTGGATCAGGTTCGGATACTCCATCCCGCCGGCGGAAAGCTTCATGAAGACAATATCCAGCTCCGAATACGGATATCTGCCGAAAGCTTCCCCGAATGCTGCCAGGGAATCCCGCGCCGCATCCATTGCCGCCTGCAGGGGCAACGTCATATCTTCTACCGGAGAATAACGGGTATTGTATGCTACATTGACCCGGACACCGTCAAAGACTTCGGTCCGAACCTGGAAAGCAGGACAGGCTTCGAACACAAAATCCCGGACACAGGGGGCATCAAAAGTATACACTGTTGCCCCGTCCCCCTCGGTTTTGTCCGTCTCCGTGCCGGTCGAAAGAACGGTATATCCCTTGGGAACAGTCAGCTGTACGGTATAATCCGCGATCTCCGAATAAAAGCATTCCCCGTCAATATAGTAGGGGGCATGCGACCAGTCCCCGTTTTCGTACTCCGCCAGGATCGGGTAGAAATTCGCCGCGCTGCAGATGTCCTCCCAGTACCCGTACCTGTCACCCAGAGTCGGGACAGTAGAAACAAAATCATACTCCAGCGTCATTTCTTCTTTCGGGTTCAGGGGCTGTTTGAGCGGGACCCAGATCACGGAGACATCCCGATCACGTTCGTAGGTAAGGGAAGTCCGGTCCCGGGTATCTGTCAGATGATTGATCTCGGTCAGTGCGCCGTAGAGGTCCCCAAGTTCCGGATCCCCAACCTTCTCAGGATCTATAAACAGGCTCGGATAATCCCGGAAACATAAGGTGTTCCAGGGATCTTTGGAATCATTGAAAAACCGGAACACAACATGTCCGCTGATGGTTCTTGCTTCGGGATCCAGGGAAAGATCCATTTCATAACCGTACCGTCTGCCTTCACGGAATGGGATCGCGCATCCCTTTTCCGGAGGTTGGAATTTTGCTCCTGCAGTTCCCGGTGTCCGGGTAACGGAAGGCGTTGGGGTAGGTGTCTTTTCACTTTCCCCGGTCGGTGTATAAGTCCGCATAGCCGTTGCGGACGGTGTCCCTGTCAGGACAGGTGTTGCTGACTGAGCCACCGGCGCCTGCGGAAAAGAACATCCCGCCGGGAACAGGGAAAGAGCAAGCAGGATCCCCGTCAGAAGGAGAGTCATACACTTACGGAAATTCATCTATAGAAGCCTCCGTGAACACTAGCTTTTATTATCATAACACAAACCGGCCATTCCGAAAGGATTTTCTTCGGCAGGTCTTTTTTCATGGGAGCGGATTCGGTATAATGAATACAGTACCCGGATTTCCCGTTTTCCCATTTTGTATGACAGGAAGTGTTGATTTGCAAATCTTTGTCTGTATCAAACAGGTTCCGTCCACCAATAAAGTGGAAGTCGACCCGGTCACAGGGGTCCTGAAACGCAGCGGCGTTGCCAGCAAGATGAACCCATATGATCTGTATGCCCTGGAGACTGCCCTCCGGCTGAAGGAAGAACACGGGGGAACCGTCATCGTCGGTACCATGGGGCCCGACCAGGCGAAGGCTGTTATCCGGGAAGCCTACCTGATGGGGGCAGATGACGGCTACGTCTTCTCAGACCGCCGCCTGGGCGGTGCGGATGTGCTGGCAACCGGCTACACCCTTTCCCAGGCGATTCAAAGCACAGGCGATTTTGACCTCATTTTATGCGGCCGCCAGACGACAGACGGGGATACCGCCCAGGTCGGCCCGGCGATTGCCGAGTATCTGGGAATCCCGCATGCCGCCTGGGTATCCCGCCTTACCGTAACCGGTGACGGAGTGGATGCCGAACAGCAGCTCTCCGATGTGATTGAAACAATCCATATGCCGTTCCCCTGTGTGGTTACCGTGGAACAGGATATTTATATGCCCCGTCTGCCCAGTCTGAAGCGAGCCCGAGAGATCGGGGACAAACCGGTCCATATCCATAACCTGGATACCTTCCTGGATACCAATCCGGATCATTACGGGCTTTCCGGCAGCGCCACTTCCGTGGAACGCATCTTCCCGCCGGACAACGACGTACAGCAGGAAGTCTGGGAAGAAGGGGATAACGGAAAACGCCTCTTTGATCAATTGAAGAAGTGGAAATTCATATAAGGGGGATGGAAAGATGGCACAAATTGCGGTTCTGAACCGGAAATGCATCGGGTG
Organism: Clostridia bacterium; assembly: GCA_017413675.1. The sequence goes on from JAFPSR010000084.1 coordinate 7,007, forward strand.
CGGTCTTTGCGCATCCGCCTGCCCATTCGGGGCGATCGAAATGAAGGACGGGCTACCGGATATCAACGCAGCCTGCCGCGTCTGCGGGATCTGTGTGAAAACCTGTCCCGAAAAAGCCATTATGAAACTGGAAACCCGGACAGCTACTGTGGATAAAACGCAGTGGCAGGACATCCTGGTTTTTGCAGAAGTCAGCGGCGGACGCCTGCATCCCGTAAGCCTGGAACTGATCGGCAAGGCCAGGGAGCTGGCCAAAGGCCTATCCTGGAAAGTCAATACCGTGCTGGTCGGGAATAAAGTCGAAGATTTTGCCCAGGAGCTTCTGCACTACGGCGTCAGCGACATCGCAGTCTATGACGATCCGGAGCTTTCTTATTTCCGCGCGGATGCCTATGCTTCCTGTGTGGAAGATTACATAAAGGCGGTAAAACCCAGTGTAGTCCTGGTCGGGGCTACCTCTCTGGGAAGGAGCCTGGCACCGCGTCTCAGTACCCGGTTCCATACCGGGCTTACCGCGGACTGTACGAAACTGGAACTTCGGGAAAACACGGATTTGGTCCAGATCCGTCCCGCATTCGGCGGCAACATCATGGCTCAGATCATTACTGCCAATACCCGTCCCCAATTTGCCACCGTCCGTTATAAAGTCATGGATGCGCCTATCCGGGAAGAAAAAGCGGCAGGGAAGATTGAGAACCGGAAGATTCCAAAGGGGGTTTATGAATCCCCGGCCAGAAGTGTGTCCGTTACACCCCTGCCTCCGAAGCAGAGTATTTCCGATGCCGAAGTGCTTGTGGTGGGCGGACGCGGACTGAAAAAAGAGAGCGATCTGGATATGATCCGCGAACTTGCCTCCCTGTTGGGCGGGGATTGGGCAACATCCCGTCCCCTTGTGGAGAAAGGCTGGACAACCAACGAACGGCAGATCGGCCTTTCCGGCCGTACCGTCCGACCGAAGCTCATCATCACCTGCGGGGTCAGCGGGGCGATCCAGTTTACCAGCTGCATGAATGCAAGCGACCATATTATCGCCATCAACCAGGATCCGGACGCCCCGATCTTTAAAGTGGCGCATGTTGCCATTGTGGATGATCTTTACAAGGTGGTCCCGGACCTGATCCGACGGCTGAAGGAGGGAAAAGCAGATGTACAATAAAGTGACGACGGAAGACCTCTCCTGGTTTGAAAATCTGCTGCCCGGCCGGGTTTTTTACGGGGAAGAGCTCTCCAGCGACTATGATCATGATGAAATGACCGAGTACGGCCATTACCTGCCGGAAGCGGTCCTCCAGGCCATGAGCACCGAAGAAGTCAGCAGGGTGCTGGCATACTGCAATGAAAGAAAAATCCCTGTGACCCCCAGGGGGGCAGGTACCGGGCTTTGCGGCGGCTGTGTAGCGTTGTACGGCGGAATCGTGCTGAGTACCGAAAGGATGAAAAAAGTCCTGGAAGTGGATACGCAGAACATGACCGCAACCCTGGAACCAGGTGTGCTCCTGATGGAATTCCCGAATTCCCTTGCCGGGACCGGATTGTTCTATCCGCCGGACCCGGGTGAGAAAACCGCAACCATGGGCGGCAACGCCATGACAAATGCCGGCGGGATGCGCGCCGTCCGTTACGGGGTAACCCGGGATTATATTCTGGGGATGGAAGTGGTGCTGGCCGACGGGACTATTTTGAACCTCGGTGGCAAGAACGTAAAAACCTCCAGCGGGTACAGCCTCATTGACCTGATGATTGGCAGCGAAGGGACATTGGGGTTCCTGACCAAACTGACCGTCAAACTTGTACCGGAGCCCAAGGTCAATCTGTCTCTTTTGATTCCCTTTGATGATCTGGATGCCTGCATCGGTGCGGTACCCAAAATCCTCTCCTGCGGCTGTGAACCCACGGCGGTGGAATTCATGGAGCGGGAAGTCATATCCTGTGCCGAAACCTATCTGGGAAAAGCCTTCCCGGATACAAGTGCGGATGCGTATCTCCTGGTTCGTCTGGACGGGGCCAGTGCGGAAGCCCTGCAGCCCTCGATTGATATCCTGACGGACCTGGTTCTTTCCCTGGGAGCCCGGGATGTTCTCCTGGTAGACACGGATGAGAGAAAGGAAAGCATCTGGAATGCCCGGGGAGCCTTCCTGGAAGCCATCAAAGGATCCACGCCGACCATGGATGAGTGTGACGTGGTCGTCCCCCGGGAAGACATCCCGAAATTCGTCCATAAATCCCTTGAGATCGCCGAATCGGTCGGGGTCCGAATCCTTTCCTTCGGACACGCCGGGGACGGGAATCTGCACATTTACGTCTGTTCTGACGAACGGACCGGGAATGAATGGAAAAGCACGGTCGGTTCCGTCATGGAAATGCTCTATGCCGAGGCCAGATCCCTTCATGGGAACGTCAGCGGGGAACACGGCATCGGGCATGCCAAGAAAACATATCTTAAGGAAAGCCTGGGGGAAACCCAGATCCGGTTGATGTCCGGGATCAAGACAGTATTTGATCCCAACGGGATCCTGAATCCCGGAAAAATCGTTTCCTGATTAGAAAGAATGAATCTTGAACCCAAATATAGGAGGAAAGAAGCATGAATCTGCGCAGACTGGGAAAGACCAACCTGATGGTCAGCGAAGTCGGGTTCGGTGGGGAATGGCTGGAGCGCCATCCGGAGGAACATTCCATTGAATTGATCCGGTATGCCCATGAAAAAGGAATCAATATCATCGACTGCTGGATGGCGGATCCCAAGTCCCGGGATATCATCGGGAAGGCGATCGCCCCCTGCCGCGGGGAATGGTATGTACAGGGACACATCGGCTCTACCTGGCAAAACGGCCAGTATGTCCGCACCCGTGACATGCAGTTTGTCAAGCCCGCTTTTGAAGACCTGCTTGCCCGGATCGGCGGCGGGTATATCGATCTGGGAATGATCCATTACATCGATTCGATGGAAGACTGGGATCTGAGCATGAACGGGGAATTCGTAAAGTATGTGCTGGAACTGAAGGAAAACGGCCTCATCCGTCACATCGGGTTGAGTACCCACAACCCCCGGATCGCCAGACTGGCTGCAGAAACCGGGTTCATCGAAATGATCCTTTTCAGCATCAATCCGGCCTTTGATATGAAACCGGCCAGCGAAGACATCGACACCTTGTTTGCCCCCTACGAAGAAGGGCTGTCCGGCATCGACCCGGAACGCAGCGCACTTTACCAGTTCTGCGAAGAGAAGGATGTTGGGATTACCGTGATGAAAGGGTTCTTCGGCGGGGCCCTGCTGGATGAAAAGCGTTCCCCCTTCCAGGTAGCCTTTACACCGGTTCAGCTGATCCATTATGCCCTGACCCGTCCGGCAGTCTGTTCCGTTCTATGCGGATACGATACCAAGGAGCAGATCGATGCCGCCGCTGCCTATGAAGAGGCCGGGGAAGAGGAAAAGGACTATGCTTCCGTGATTGCTTCCGCCCCGCTGCATGCCTACACCGGGCAGTGTGTATACTGCGGACATTGCAAACCATGTCCCATGGAAATCGATATTCCCATGGTAAATAAGTTCTATGACCTGGCTGTCCAGCAGAAAGAAGTCCCGGAAAGCGTGCGTTCCCATTATATGGCTTTGGGACAGACGGCCTCTGCCTGTATCGGGTGCCAGAGCTGCGAAGACCGCTGCCCGTTTGAGGTCAAGATTACACAGCGTATGCAAAAAGCAGCGGAACTCTTCGGGATCTGATCCGGCTGATATGAAAATCAAGCGACTGAACCGGGAACGCACCTGGGGATTCCAGTATTATCCTTATTACCAGATGCGTGTCGATACGGATTCATTTCACGGTCTGGCATGCCTGATCCGCTTAACGGATGGGGAAAAACTGTACTGGGAACAGCCGAATGCCGGAAAAATACAGGTCGCCGGCGGCGGGATGACCTGGCTGGAGCTTCTGCCTGACGATCAGAATCTTCTGATCAACTGTATGTACCTTCCGGATGATTCCCGTGTCCCCGAAAGAAATAATTACCCGGCATATGCCATGGGGCGCTATCCGCCATCCGTTTGGTATGTTGATTTTACGGACGGCTATGCATTCGATGAAGACGGTATCGCCGTTTACCGGGATGCCTATCTGGACCTGATTATCACCCCCGAGGGGGACATACAGACAGATGACCTGGATGAACTGGATGAAGCCTATGCCGTGGGAGATCTTACACAGGAACAGTATGAGAACACTCTCTCTGCCTGTACTGCGTTCCTTTCCGAATACAGCCAGAAGCTATGGAAACTGCATGCCCTCTGCACCGGAGTCCGCGATCACGTGGAGCATCGGGTTGCTTGCGGGGAACCCATTCTGGTCAGCCGGGAAGTAAGAGAATTACAGGATAAACTGAAGAATGAATAATACAGGAGTAACAAAAATGGAAAAAACCTTGGGACAGTATCTGTCGGAGCCTTCTATTCGGAAAATCGCAAAGGATGCCGTCAAGAACCGGGATCTTACCAGCGAACCTGTCTGGAACAAAACGATGGATGCTTGCAAAGCCGATTTCAACGGTAATATACAACGGGGACTGGAGCGCCTTTATGCGGCGGCCGCAACCAATGACTGGTATTATCCTTTGTATACAGAAAAGGAAATCGAGGAAGTCCCGGCACGGAAAGACGTGAATCTTGTCTGGATGCCATCCGACCGGCCCGGTGCGGATGAGAAACCGTTTATCCTGGTTGTCCCGGGAGGCGGGTTTGTCAATGTCTGGAACCTGACGGAAGGCTGGCCGATAGCCGCCGAATTCAATTCCCTTGGATACCATGTCTTTATCCTGACCTACCAGGTGGAAGCGGAAAAGGAACTTTTGAAACGCAACATGGAAGATTTTGCTCGTGCCCTTAAAGTCATTGCGGACAACCAAACTCACTTCCATGTGCAGAAGGATCAATATCTGACCTGTGGTTTTTCAGCCGGCGGGTATCTGGTCTGTCTGTGGGACACCGAATTCGGTTACCCGGCCTTCGGGCTGCCGAAACCGATAGCAACCTTCCCGGTATATCCGGTCGTCACCCTGAAACGGGAAAAACGTTATGAAGGTGGGGATGGAACACGTTCAATCCGTCTTTACGGCTGTGATCTGGATACCGCGCTGCAAACCGCATATGAAATCCCGGAACACGTGGAATATTTCCCGCCGTGCGCACTTTTCCTGTCTGCCAGGGATGAGCTCGTGAACCCCGAAAACTCCGTTATGCTGCATGCTGCCCTTAAAGAAAAGGGAATTCCGACACTTCTAGAAATGGGTCCTTCCGGGGGACACGGTTTCGGGGACGGGAGCGGCATGTGCATGGAAGGATGGATTAAAAGAGGATTGGATTGGGTGAACAGCCTTCCTACCTCCTGTGATCCATAAACAACCCTTGGACTGCTGCCCGGTAAATACATCTTCAACCGATAATCACAAACCAAAGAGGTCTTATGAAAAAAATACTCGCATTCGGCGATTCCAATACCTGGGGTTTCAATCCTTCTACAGAAGAAAGATACGCCAGCAATATTCGCTGGACAAAACTATTGCAAACAAGTCTTGAACCGCATTACCTGGTCCTGGAAGAAGGATTGTGCGGCAGGACCACCTGCTTTGACGAGCCGGGACGTCCGGGAATAAATGGATTGTCCGCGCTGCCCGGCATCCTGCAGGCAAACGCTCCTATTGACAAAGCGATCCTCATGCTGGGGACCAATGACTGCAAGAAGATCTATAATCTCCCGGCTGCCGCGATTACGGAAGGGCTGAAACGGTGTCTTCTGCAGATTACCGAATATGTCCGCCCCAAAAAAATCCTGCTGATTTCCCCGGTTTTTCTGGAAGAAGAAGCGCTGGGCAGTGTTTATGATCGAAACTCCCTCTCTGTCTGCCGGGAACTGAAAGATTCCTGTAAGGAACTTGCTGCCGCATGCGGAACATCCTTCCTGGCCGCTTCATCTCTGGCGAAAGCCAGCACCATCGACGGGGAACACCTGACCGAAGAAGGCCATGAGGCACTCTTTGAAGCAATTCTTTCCCTTCTTCTCTCCATGGACAGCAATCTTTCTCAGGGAACTCTGAAATCGTAAAACCATACGTCAAAGGCACCTTTCCCGTAACAGGTAAGGTGCCTTTCACTATTTTTTCTGAATTACTTAGCTATACCGTCAGGAATCAGAAAAGATCGTCATTCCCGTCAAACACCAGTTCCTCTGGTTCTCCCAGGATTTCCATATCGTCCCGCTTCCGGACTTCAGGCAGAAGGTTTTCGGAAACCTGGATGACATCCATGGCCAGGGTGCTTTCGATGCGGATCATTGTGATTTCCTCCGGGGATTTCGCCGGTGTCATCTTGATCGTAGCCTGGATGGTCTCCTTCTGGGTATCAAAGTACATGGGGATCTTGCACAGCGATGTGACAGTGCTGGTCAGAGAGTTCGGATAGGTGTTTTCCCGGCTCATTTTCTCCACTACCCGTTTGGAACAGGTATCTGCCATTCCAAGTCCGACCACATTTCCGAGTGTTTTGTCCGTGATATCCAGGATCCCGATCCGCTCTGCCTTAATCCCGCCCTGGATCGTGGAGACAATCCATCTGCCGGCGATATTGGGATCCATTCCTTCTCCGCTGATGTCTTTCCCGATCTTATCCACGATCAGGACATCCACTTCCGGGATCTTGAGGCATGCCATCTTCTCCTTGGCGATTTTCAGGAGCTTGGGTTCTTCCACCGGGATTTCCTCCCCGGTCATCACCCGGATGAGGGCTGTCTGGTCAAACGCATA
>JAFPSR010000085.1 GCA_017413675.1 Clostridia bacterium
AACAGCCCGCCGATCAGGGTCACCGCCCAGAGCGGGATGCTCTCGAAAAAGCCCGCCTCCTCAATCGAGGCAACAATTTCCTGCGGCAGGACCATCCTGTCGGCGTTCCCCAGCCCGGCGGACTGCAGGATGGAGGAAACAATCCCCTGCACAACGGACAGGAAGGCAAGCATGATCTCCAGCCCGTGCGTGATGACCGCCTTGGCCAGGGCAAAACGCAGGAACAGCTTCACCGCCATCTCCGGTTTTTTGACCTCCGCAAATCCCGCGGCGGTCTTCATGACCCCGATTACAAAAAAGAGGACCAGGAGCGCATACCCGACCGCCTGCAGGGCCCCGTGCACCGACACGATTACCGACCAGACGGAACCGCCCCGGAAGCTTTCCGGGGACTGGGTCAGAAGCATCCAGATCTCCGACAGTTTCTCATTCCAGGTTTCCAGCGCGTTCTCCAGGTTCTGGACCACCCAGTTGTCCGACATTCCATCCCCCCTTCCCGGATCCCGGCCTTACCCGGTGATCAGGTCCAGGATTTCCCTGGCAAAGGTAATGATCACCCCGCCGGCCAGCGTCAGGAACCCGTTCGAACGCTGGGACGGGTCATGGCTCTGGAAGGACAGTCCGACCTGCACGATGCCCCAGCCCAATAAAATAAGCCCGACCGCGCGGATCAGGCCAAAGATAAAACTGCTTAGATTGTTGACGACCGCCATGGGATCCCCGGCCGCCAGTGCCGGAACCGGCAGAAGCGCTGCCAGCAGCATCCCCGGGATCCACCACAAACGTTTCCTCTTCAAAACATCCCCATCCTTTCTTTTCCTCCCGGCACCTTGTTCCCGTGCCGGCATCCTTTCCTGTCCGGACTGTCTGTTTTCCTTCAGTCCGGCAATCCTTCTTTGCTCCCGTATCCCCCCTCCCAGGGTCCTGCCCGGCCGTGCCCCCTCCCCGGGACAGACCCCGGGGACAGCGTCTGCGCATTGATTTTTCCGGTTCTCTATGATATATAACTATTATAGATATATATATCGGATCCTTTGTTTTCCCTATTGAATGATTATATATGTATATCTGATTTTTTCTGTACAAACCTGCTCCTTACGGAGAATTCCGGGAGGTTCATTCCTATGAAAACAAAACTTGCTGCAATCGGCCTGCTGATTGCGGCTGCCGCCCTCTGCCTTATCCTGGTTTTCGGACGCGGTCGTCCCGTGCCGGTATTGGAACCGCCTTCGGAAGAGGCCGGCGCCACGGACACCCGTACCGTAAAGATCGAAGCGGATAACCGGCAGATCGTCATCGAAAACCCGGAGGGAAAAACCCTCTCTGAATATCTGAAGGAAGCCGGCATCCCCATGTCCGGGGATGACATCCTCATGTTCTCTTCCAACCAGGATATCACCGGCGATGTAGACTTCCAGCTGCTCCGCCCGGCCAACGTGTCCGTAATCGTCTCCTCCCCGGAGAACCGGGAAGGCGTCAGACATATCGTCGTCTGCTACACCGGCACGGTGGCCGATGCCCTCGCTTCCGTCGGCATCACCCCGGGCGGGAATGTGACCGTATTCCCAAGCCCGGATACGCCCCTGCAGGATCATATGATCATCCTGGTCACCATCCATGACAGTACACCGGACGATCCGGAAGGAGAACCTTCCGGAGACGACCCGGCTGCCGGAGAGCCAACCTTCGAGCCCACCCCGGAGAACAGCCAGGATTCCCCCGCGGCTACAGCCAGGCCCAATACCACATCACGGCCGTCCGCGACATCCAGGCCCAAAGCGACAACCAGGCCCACCAGTACGGCCAGGCCTGCCGGTACGCCCAAGGTTACCGCCACCCCCAAACCCGCAGCAACCCCCAAGCCCACCGCTACGCCCAAACCCACCCCGTCCCGGGTCCTGATCAGTGTGGAAACATACGAAGACTGTGACGGGTCCGGCCACGGTGTCAAGGTATACACCTACTCCGACGGGACACAGGAAGAGGTGTATTACTGATGAAATACGGACTGTCCAACCGGCCGCTTCCCCTTGCGGGGATGGCCCTTCTGCTTCTTGGATTCCTTGCCCTGTGCCTCCTTCTGCCTTCCCGTGCTTTTGCACTGGATGCCGAAACCCCTGCAGAAATCCCCGCACAGACGGAACCCGGGAACGGCAGCGGGGATATCCCGGAAACGGCTGACAATATATCCGGGAATCCGGAAACCCCTGCGGAAGATACGGACGGGGACGAGACGGCAGGTCTGCCCGAAACGGAAGACGGGGAGGATCTGGAAGCCCCGGCGCAGGAACCCCCCCATATGAGGAGCACCCCCGCATCCCAGCCGGCCTCCGGCCTGGTCTGGAAAGACGGGAAACTGTATTACTATCTGGAGGACGGCACCCTTTTCACGGACGGGTATAAAGCCATCACGGAAAACGGGGTTACTTCCTATTATTATTTCGAATCCGACGGGGCCGCCTTTACCGAAGGATACAAGGCCTTCCCCCTGAACGGCACCCGAAAATACTTCTATTTCCAGCCCGACGGCACCGCATTCACGGGAGGCTACAAGACCTTCTCCCAGGGCGGCAAGCAGTACTATTTCTTCTTCCAGGAAGACGGCACCGCCTTCACCGGCGGGTATAAGGAAATCGTCCTGGACGGGGAATTGTACTATTTCTATTTCCTGGCCAACGGGCAGGGCTACAATACCGGCTATAAGACGGTAGAGAAAAACGGGCAGAAATACTATTTCTACTTCGGCAGCGACGGCAGGGCTGTGACAGACACCATGAAGTCGATCCCCCTGGGAACCCGCACTGCCTATTTCCTCTTCCAGGAAGACGGCACCGCCTATACCGAAGGCTACAAATCCCTCACCGAGGGCGGCAATACCGATTACTATTATTTCCTGCGCAACGGGCAGGCTTTCACAACCGGCTACAAAACGGTCCCCCTGGACGGGGAGACCCGGTACTTCTATTTTGAGGAGGATGGGAAAGCCTTCACCGGCGGGCTGAAAAGCGTCGCCTTCGGCCCCCAGTCCTACTACTACTATTTCCAGCCTTCCGGGCAGGCCGTGACCGCCAGCTACCAGGCTGTCGGGGAAACAAACTACTATTTCCAGGACAACGGGCGGGCTGCCTGTGAAACGTTCGCATCCATTGACGGGAAACTGTACTATTTTGACAAAACCTATGCTTCCGTAACAGACGGGTGGTTCTGTGTGGAGGACGGGTATTATTATGCCAAAGCCGACGGATCCCTCCTGACGGACACGGTGAAGGAAGGCTACCGCCTGGATGCCGACGGCAAATGCACAACCAAATACCGGATCATCCAGTATGTTAACCAGATTACATCCCCTTCCATGACCAATCAGGAAAAAATCACCGCGCTGTATGACTGGGTTCTGAACAGCAGTTTCACCTATATCCGCACCTATGAACATGTCAGTTCCACCTGGGTCTGGAAGGACAGCTGGCCGGACGACATGGCTGCCAGCCTCATGGACCAGAAGGGCGGCAACTGTTACCGGTACGCGGCCTTCCTGGGGTTTATGATCCATGAGGCAACCGGGCTGCCTGTGATGGTCTATCACGGGAAAACACCCGGTTCATCCGTTCCCCTGACCTCCCACGGATGGACGGTCGTCCAGGAGGACGGCATCTGGTATTCCTACGATGTCGAACTGCATAAGTTCAACAATTTCGCCCGCGAAAGAGTCTTCCGCGTCCCGTACTCCGAATCCGAAGGGAAACTGTACTTTGAAGGTGTAGGCGCCAATCTGTATTGATCGGAAGGTTATGACATGGTCTTCTCGTCTTTAGTTTTTCTGTGTATTTTTCTTCCGATCGTGCTGATCCTGCACTCGGTAATTAAGAACAGAACCGCGCAGAACGGCTTGCTGCTTGCAGCAAGCCTGCTTTTCTATGCCTACGGGGAGCCTGTCTATGTCCTGCTGATGCTTGCCAGCGCGCTGTACAATTACTGTTTTGCCCTGCTGATCCAAAGATGCACCGGCAGACTCATCCCCATCCTGGCGGTCGCCGTCAACATCGGGGTGCTGGGCGTTTTCAAATACACCGGCTTCCTCCTTTCCAACCTGAACGCGCTGTTCGGCCTTTCCATCCCCGTCCCGGCGATCTCCCTCCCTATCGGCATCTCGTTTTTCACCTTTCAGGCTCTCTCCTACGTTATCGATGTGTACCGGGGACAGGTCCCTGTCCAGAAAAACTATGCCAAGCTGCTGTTGTACATTTCCTTTTTCCCCCAGCTGATTGCCGGGCCTATTGTCCGGTACCGGGATATCGAGCAGGAGATTGATACCCGCACCGTAAGCCTCACGGAAATTGCCCCGGGCCTTCGCCGGTTTATATTCGGTCTCGGCAAAAAGGTCCTGATTGCCAACGCCATGGGGGCAGCAGCGGACACGATCTTCAATTCCGGGGCCGCCGGCCTGAATATCCTTTCCGCCTGGCTTGGCGCCGTTGCCTACCTGATGCAGATCTATTACGATTTCAGCGGCTACAGCGATATGGCCATCGGGCTCGGCCGGATGTTCGGTTTCCATTTCCGGGAAAACTTCAACTATCCTTATCTTGCCTCCAGCGTCCAGGATTTCTGGCGGCGCTGGCATATCTCCCTTTCCTCCTGGTTCCGGGACTATGTCTATATCCCGCTGGGGGGAAACCGGAAGGGACAGGCAAGAACAATCCTCAACCGGATCATTGTTTTCTTCCTGACCGGTCTGTGGCACGGTGCCAACTGGACCTTTGTTGTCTGGGGCCTGTTCCACGGTGCCTTCCTCCTTCTGGAGGAAGCCGTCCCGGCACTCCGGCGCCTTCCGAAAGCCTGGGGCCGTCTCTATACCCTGCTGGCTGTTACGCTCGGATTCGTTATTTTCCGTGCAGACTCCATGACGGAAGCCGTCCTGTATCTTTCCCGGATGTTTGCCGGTTTTGATTTTTCCGCAGCGGCGAATGCCCTCCCGGTCCGCGTCCTGACCCCGTATTTTCTCACCATGCTGGCAGCCGCAGTGATCGGGTGCGGCCCTCTCAGCCTGCTGAAAAACCGGTTCCTTCCGGAAGGCGGGGATGCAGTCTCTGCCAGGCGGCAGACCTTATGCACAGTTTCCTATATCCTGGCCTTCCTGCTCCTTGTCTGGTGTGTAATGCGCCTGACTTCCGGCACCTACAACCCGTTCATCTACTTCCGTTTCTAGAAAGGGGGAAGCTTTTTGAAAAAACACGCGCTGCTCTTTACGGCTGCCTGTCTTACAGTCTGCCTGCTTCCTCTGATCGGATTCCTGCTGTTTCCCACCACCCGCACGACGGAAAACAAGCCCATGGCTCCCGCCCCGGTCCTGATTTCCGAAGGAAAGCTGAATACGAATTTCTTTGATGATTTCGAGAACTGGTTCCGGGAACGCATGGGACTGCGCAATGAACTGATCTATGCGGACGCCGTTGTCCAATCGAATCTCTTTGCCGAGTCCAACGTCAGCGGCGTAGTGCGCGGGTCCAGCGGATGGCTGTACTATACCTCCACCCTGGACGATTACCAGGGACGCTCCCTCCTCTCTGAACGGGAACTGTACTGCCTGTCTTCCAACCTTTCCGTCGTCCAGGAATATCTGGACAGCAAAGGCATCTCGTTTGTGGTGACCGTCCCCCCGAACAAAAACACCCTGTATCCGGACCAGATGCCCTACTACCATTCGGTCATCGTGAACCCCGCCCATAATGCAAAACTGCTGGCTCCCCTGCTGTCCTGCATGGGTGTCCGTTATGTCGATCTGTTCAGCCTGTTTGAATCCCGGGATGAGGTCCTCTATCTTCTGCGGGATTCCCACTGGAACAACAAAGGGGCCTGCCTTGCCTATAACGCAGTCATGGACGCACTGGGAAAAGCACACGAAACCTATCCCGCGGAGCCCGATATGACAAAATCGGCAGACGGTGACCTGAACCGCATGCTGTACAGTTTTTACGGTCCGAAGGAAACCGATTATACCTATCCTCTGCCGCACCTCTGGTCCTTCGAGAAGGGGGACGCTACCGTGGAGGACGGCTGGATCGTCACGCTGAACCCGAAGAAGGACGGGACCCTGCTGATGTTCCGCGACTCCTTCGCCAATACGCTGATTCCCTTCCTGGCCGAGGAATACGGGACGGCCTGTTTTTCCAAGGGTATGCCCAACGCACTGGAACGGTACCTGGAAGCCTACTCCCCGGACTGCGTGGTCATTGAGAAGGTAGAGCGGAATATCCGGGAATACCTGACAGATCCCCCGATCCTGATGCCCCCGCCAACACAGATGCCCCAAAGCTTTACCATTGCCCAGACAGATACCACCGCGGAAATTCACATCTGCGAAAATGACGTAAACTATTACTGCATCTCCGGCAAACTGGATCCGGAGCGTGTGAAGGAGGATACTGAGGTCATCATCAACGTCAACGGACGTGCCATGCGCGCCTATATGACAGGTCCCGACGAGTATATAGTTTACGTCAAA
>JAFPSR010000086.1 GCA_017413675.1 Clostridia bacterium
AATTGGACATAAAAGTGTATATTTGAGACAATCCCGGGATGTGTTTATACAGGCTGAATTGCCCCCAGGGCCCCATTTGCTATACTGGATAACAAGGAGGGTATGAACATGAAAAAGATTTCGATCCTGATTCTGTCTATCGCTGCGGTCCTTGTACTGCTGGGAGTTGCCTCACTGTGCGTGACGACGGTTCCGGTAGGGCATACCGGCGTGGTCACAACGTTCGGACATGTGGAAGATTATGTCCTGGATGAGGGACTTCATCTGAAGAGTCCGTTCCAGGTCGTAATCAACATGGACAACCGTACGCAGGAACATACGATGAACCTGCAGGCATTCTCCAGTGATATCCAGCAGGTGGATGTGGAGTGCTCCATCAACTATTCCGTTGACCGGGCAACTTCGCAGAACCTGTATAAGAATGTCGGTAAGGATTATTACTCCATCGTGATGGAACCCCGGATCATGGAAAACCTGAAGGGCGTATTTACCAAATACTCCGCGGAGACCCTGGTTGGGGTCCGGGAAGAACTGTCCGTTCGGGTCAAAGCGCTGCTGGTGGAGGAAATGAAAGAGTACGGGATCAATGTGATCAATGTTTCCATCAAGAATATTGATTTCACGGATGCCTTTACCGATGCCGTAGAAGCCAAGCAGGTGGCCGAACAGACCAAACTGAAGGCTGAAACGGAACAGAAGCAGATGCTCATGGAAAAGGAAGCGGAAGCCAAGAAGAAGATTATCCTGGCCAACGCGGACGCGGAAGCGCAGAAAATCCAGGCGGATGCCGATGCCTATGCACAGAAAGTAAAGGCGGAAGCGGAAGCTGAAGCCAATAAGAAGATCTCGGATTCCTTGACGGAAGAACTGCTGAAGTACCAGGAGATCCTCCGCTGGGACGGCAAGCTTCCCACCATTATGTCGGACGGGAGCGCGCTCCCGATCATCGGGGCGGATAAAGTCATCCCGGAATTCACGGAATAAACCACAGGCAATATTTCCAGAAAGCTGCCGATGCCCCGGCAGCTTTCTTCTTTTTTGTTACCGGTTTGTTGCGGTTTTAACAGAAAGAAAACCTGCAGGGGGCTCCTGGCATAAAATAGTTCGTTTTGTTAACAGTTTTGGGGAACTTGCCCATAAATCCTTACATATATATTGCTTTGCAGGGCACAATCTACCATACATAGTGGTATAATAGATAAAAATACAGGTCCGGACGGAGATTTGGTGGATATGCATGAAGCATCCTTGGTTCAGAATATGTTCCGGGTCATCGAACGGTCTTTTGAAGGCCGCAGCGGGATCATCCGGAAAGTGCATGTATCTGTCGGAGACCTGTCCGGAGCCATTCCGGAAGCACTGGTGTCGGCTTTTGACATGCTCAAGGAAGGAACCATCCTGCAGGAAGCCGAGTTATGCATGGAACGGGACCCGCTCCGGCTCCGGTGCCTGGCCTGTGGGGAGGAATATGAAGCTTCCTCGCTTCCGGCCTGCTGCCCGCAGTGCCAAAGCGAAGCTGTCCGGATTATCGGCGGGGAAGACATTTTCATCCAGAGCCTGGAGGTTGCGGAATCCGGCTGATCCAGCCAGCCCGGAAAGGAATTTGTGTCTATGGCATGCAGCAGATGGGAAATACAGGTGCACGGTATCGTGCAGGGGGTGGGATTCCGTCCGTTTGTATCCCAATTGGCCGCCGTGTCAGGTTTGACAGGGAATGTCTGCAACACCGCGTATGGGGTATGCATCCTTGTACAGGGAAAGGAATATGTGCTTGCGGACTTTGCACAGGGATTGATTCAGAAGGCCCCGCCCGGAGCCGTGATTTTTGACACTGCCATCCGCAGAGACCTGGAGGTGGAGGAAACCGAAACCCGGTTTACCATCCTTCCGTCCGTTGCCGGAATGGCAGATACGGCAGTGTCCCCGGATCTGGGGATCTGTGCGGACTGCGAAAGGGAACTCCTGGATCCCGGGGACAGGCGCTACCGTTACCCGTTTATCAACTGCACCAACTGCGGGCCGCGTTTTTCCATTCTGCGGAAGGTTCCGTATGACAGGGAAAATACGGCAATGAACCGCTTTGCCATGTGCCCGGACTGCCGAAGTGAGTATGAAGACGTTTCCGACAGGCGCTTTCATGCGCAGCCGAATGCCTGCTTTGACTGCGGTCCCCGTCTTTTCCTGATCGGCAGGGACAGAAAAATCCAATCCGGGGATCCGGTTGCATCCGCAGCTGCCCTCCTCCGGGAAGGGAAGATTATCGCGGTAAAAGGGATCGGGGGCTATCATCTTGCCTGTGACGCCGAAAATGAAACGGCCGTCGCCCTGCTCCGGGAAAGAAAGAACCGGGATCGGAAACCCATGGCTGTTATGGTGCGCTCCATGGACGAAGTCCATGGGTTCTGCAGCATCAGCGACGCCGAGGAAGAAGAATTGCGGTCCTCCCGCAAGCCGATCGTCCTTCTCCGAAAAAACCGGGAAGATCTCGTGGCGCCGTCCGTCACATGCGGGCGTAACCGGCTGGGTGTTTTCCTTCCGTATACACCCGTGCATGTCCTGCTCCTGGAAGAAATATCGCCTCTGGTGATGACCAGCGCGAACCATTCCGATGACCCGATGCTGTATGAAGACCGGTTTGAGGACTTGTTCGTGCTTGCGGATTATATCCTGGCCAATGACCGGGAGATCCTGCATAAAATCGATGACTCCGTATGCGTGTTTTCCGGAAGGGAACGCCGGTTGATCCGACGGGCGAGGGGATTTGTGCCCGCACCTGTCCGTCTGGAACAGTTCCGTTCGCCGGTCCATGTGCTCGCCTTCGGCGCCCAGATGAAGAACACCTTCTGCCTGTACAAGGATTCTCTGTTTTATCTGTCAGGGCATATGGGGGATCTGGATTACCCTCGCGCCTATCATGCCTACGAAAAAGAGATCGGTGCGTTCCGCGATATGTTCAATATCCGCCCGGACCTGATGGCCTGTGATATGCATCCGGACTATGCTTCCACTCAATACGCGCAGTCGCTGGCCGGGGAAGGGACCCGCCTGGTGCGGGTGCAGCACCATCATGCGCATTTTGCCTCCGTGCTTGCGGAACATCACCTGCAGCATGCGCTCGGGTTTATCTTTGACGGCAGCGGTTATGGACCGGACGGGACGGTCTGGGGAGGCGAAATCCTTCTGGGCGGCCTGAAAGAAGTGCGCCGTGTAGGAAGGCTGCGTCCGTTCCCGCTGATCGGCGGGGACCGTGCGGTCAGGGAAGTGTGGAGGAATGCGGTTTCCCTGCTTTCCCAGGTTGGGGAAGCAAAGGAGATCTGTGCTTTTTTCCCGGGCAGGGATACGGAAAGCCTTATTGCAGTCAGCCGGCTTCGGTCGGTTTCTCCGCTCTGCAGCAGCGTCGGCAGGCTATTTGACGGGGTTGCCGTTCTTTGCGGGGGTGCGCAGGAAGTCCGTGAAGAAGGCGAGGATGCGGTCTGGCTGGAAAACCGGATCCGGGATGCCGGGGATGAGCCGGGAAACGGGTATGCTTTCCCGGTTGCCGAAACGGAAGACGGGACTCTGGAAATGGATTGGCACCCCATGCTTACGGAACTCGTCGGGGATCTGAAAGCAGGGCTGGAGCTTTCTATGGTATCCGCGCGGTTCCATCTGGCGCTTGCCCGGGCGGTGCTGGATGCTGCCCTGCATTTCCCCGGGGAACCGGTGGTTCTGTCCGGGGGGTGTTTCCAGAACCTTTATTTGCTGGAAAAAACCGCGCATCTGCTTGAAAGTGCCGGAATCAGGGTATATACCAATGTGCAGGTTCCCGCGAATGACGGGGGAATCTCTCTGGGACAGGCGGCGGTAGCGCTGGCCAAATGGGAGGAAACGGAAAATGTGTCTGGCAATTCCGGGAATTGTGGAAACCATTTCTGATGGGGAAGCAGTTGTCGATTATGGCGGATTGAAAAAATGGGCGGAATGTCTGCTGGTCCCGGATCTCAGGATCGGGGACCGGGTGCTGATCCATGCCGGCTTTATCATTGCCAGACTGGATCCCGAACAGGGAGACGAGATGATCGAATTGAACCGACAGGTGTACGGAGACGGGAATGGACAGGGAAGTTGAAAGGCTGGCCGGGGAAATCCGGGCCTGTACCCAAGGCCTTCCGCCCTTTTCCATTATGGAAGTGTGCGGGACGCATACGCAGAATATAGCCAGGTTTGGGCTGCGGCAGCTCCTGCCTGCGCAGATGCGCCTGCTTTCGGGACCGGGCTGCCCGGTCTGCGTTACCGAGGATGACATCCTCCGGAAAGCGATTTGTCTGGCCGGAAAAGAAAATATTACTGTGGTTTCCTTTGGGGACATGCTCCGCGTCCCCTGCGTGATGGATGCTTCTTACCGGAGGGAATCGCTGTATCATCTTCGGGGACTGGGGAAGGATGTCCGGATCGGGACATCGCCCATGGATATCCTGCGGATGGCGAAAGCGGAACCGGACCGGGAATTTGTCTGGCTTGGAGTGGGATTTGAAACGACAACCCCGCATACGGCGGCGCTCCTGCTGGCACTGGAACGTGAAGGGATTCCCAATGTATCGGTCCTGTGTGCGCATAAGACCATGCCGAATGCGATCCGGGCGGTTCTCCGGGGCAAACCGGATATCCAGGGACTGCTCTGCCCGGGGCACGTGTCCGTGATCACCGGGTCGGAAGCTTTCTCCTTTATTCCCCGGGAATATGCCGTGTCGGCTGCTGTGTCCGGTTTTACGGCTTCGGATATCCTGAAAGCCTGTCTTTCCCTGGTACGGATGATCCGGGATAAGAAACCGTGCCTGGTCAATGATTATCCGGCTGCTGTCACACGGGATGGGAATCGGACGGCGCAGGCAATCACGGAACAGGTATTTGAGGTTTCCGATGCCATGTGGAGGGGACTGGGTCCGATCCCGTCCAGCGGGCTTCGGATCCGGGAAGCTTACCGGCGTTTTGATGCCGAATGGAAGTACGGCCTTGCGGACTCGGAAGAATCCTTCCGGGTTCCCGGCTGCCTGTGCGCATCCATCCTGCGGGGGGAAGCATCCCCTGCGGCATGCCCGCATTTCGGGAAAACCTGTGTGCCGGAAAACCCGGTCGGACCGTGCATGGTTTCGGATGAAGGTGTATGCCATACGGCATATCTATATGGAGGATAACAAAGGATGGACGAGATCCTTTTGTCGCATGGGGCCGGGGGCCGGGATTACCGCCGTCTGGTGGAGGAAGTGTTCCTGCCCGCTTACGGGTCCGCGCAGCTGGCATCCCTGTCGGATGCGGCGGTATGCGAAACGGACGGGCCTGTTGCGTTTACGACAGACGGTTTTGTCGTGAATCCCCTGTTTTTCCCGGGCGGGGATATCGGATCCCTGTCAGTTTCCGGGACAGTGAATGACCTGGCGGTAGCCGGGGCAAAACCGCTGTACCTGAGTGTGGGGATGATCCTGGAAGCCGGTTTTCCCATTCCTGTGCTCCGGAAAATTGCGGAATCCATTGCCCGGACGGCCCGGGAGGCTGGGGTTTCCGTCGTGACCGGGGATACCAAGGTGGTCGAGAAGGGGAAAGGCGAAGGCATCTATATTACCACGGCCGGGATCGGTACCTGTCAGGGCCGTCCGCACGTCCCCCAAAATGTATGCCCCGGGGATGCCATCGTGGTTTCTGCACCCATTGCGAGCCATGGAATGGCGGTTATGGCGGCGCGGGAAAAGCTGGAGATCGATCCGGTACCCGTCAGCGATGCCAGGCCGTTGAACCATATGATCAGCCGGGTGCTGGATGGCGGGATCGCGGTGCACGCCATGCGGGATCCGACCCGCGGGGGCGTCGGGGCGACCCTGTGCGAATGGGCCGGGCCGGGAATTGACCTGTTGGTGGAAGAGGAACGCCTCCCTATGCTCGGGAATGTACGTGCCCTGTGTGAACTCATGGGCATGGATCCGTTGTATGCTGCCAATGAAGGGGTCTGCCTCTTTGCGGTTCCCGGGGAGGAAGCCGGGAAAACCGTTGAAATCCTCCGTACGCATCCGTACGGGCGGGAAGCCTGCTGTATCGGCAGTGCCGCCGAAGGATGCGGGGATGTCATCC
>JAFPSR010000087.1 GCA_017413675.1 Clostridia bacterium
CTCATCTGCAATCCCGCTCGCACAAATCTCCTGCTGCAGGCCGAAAAGCTGGGGATGGAAGCTTTGGACGGTCTTCCCTTCCTGGTCGAGCAGGCCAGGAAATCCGCAGAAATATTCACGGGACATTCCATATCCATTGAAGAAAGTAAACACGTCCTGCGCAGGGTCCGTACGCATGCCATGAACATCGCCCTGATCGGGATGCCTGGCTGCGGCAAAAGTACCGTAGGCCGTGCCCTCGCAAAACTTCTGGACCGTCCTTTCATCGACCTGGATGAGGAATTGGTAAAGCAGACGGGAAAAGATATCCCCACGATTTTTGCCAAGGAAGGGGAATCCGGATTCCGGGCCCGGGAAACCGATGTACTGAATGAGTTTTCCAAAGAAAGCGGCCTGGTCCTTGCAACCGGCGGCGGTGTCGTCACCAGGCCTGAAAACAGGGACCTGCTGCGCCGCAACAGTAGGATCATCCGCCTGACAAGACCGCTGGAAGAGCTTGCCGTTGAGGGACGCCCCATATTCCTGACGAATTCCCTGCCTGCCCTTGCCAGGGAACGGGAAACTCTTTACCAGACCTGGGCAGAGGCAAGCGTACCCGTTACGGATCCCGAAAAAACGGCTGAAAAAATCAAAGCGCTCTTATGCGGCCTAACATAGGGTTTCCGGATTTTTCGGATCATCATTATCGGCGTAAATCAGGTATACAAAAAGATTCTGACCTTACCGGCATCAGAATCTTTTTTATCCATTTCTTTCCCGAAATCCATCGAGCCGGAATCCGAAAATACCTCCGGCCTGCATGTACAATTCAATCTATGAAATAGAAATATATTTGGATTTTACATTAATTTCCGAGATTTAGTTTACTTTAAGGTTTTCCTGGTATCCTACACTCAGGAAGAACAAGGAGGGGATTTGTTATGAAAAAAATAGTCGTTTTAATTCTTACCGTCGCAATGTTGCTTATGACGCTTACCGCATGTGGCACTGCCTCGGGCGGAAACACTGCACCCGGCGGGAACCCGCCGGAAATGGGCGGCGCACCCGGTCAGAGCAGTGCGGAATTAGATTATACCGCAACATCCCAGATCACATCCGCAGAAACACAAAACGGGCAAACATATGCCAGTTCTGCTTCTGATGAAAACGCCCTTTTAATCAGGACTTCGGATGCCGTTGCCATTACAGATCCGACAGTTACAAAATCCGGCAGTTCGAACGGCGGGGATAACTGCAATTTTTACGGCCTGAATGCCGCTGTCCTGGTGAAAGACGGGTCGGTAACCACAATTAAAGGCGGCACGGTAACCTCCGACGCGGAAGGTGCCAACGGCATCTTCAGATACGGCGGAAACGGCGGTAACAACGGTGCAGCCGGGGACGGAACAACGGTGTACATTTACGATACCGTCATTACAACGACCGGTAACGGTTTCGGCGGCATCATGACCACGGGCAGCGGAGTAACCTATGCATATAACCTGACGGTCAATACTTCCGGACAATCCAGCGCCCCGATCCGTACTGACAGGGGCGGCGGTGTCGTCGTGGTATACGGCGGTACCTATACTTCCAATGGCCTGGGTTCTCCCGTTATTTATTCCACGGCGGATATCACCGTATCCAACGCGAAACTGCTTTCCAACCTGTCCGAAGGCGTGTGCATTGAAGGGCTGAACTCCATCACCCTGAACAACTGCAGCCTGACTGCGAACAATACCCAGCGAAACGGCAATGCTGCTTTCCTGGATACGATCATGATTTACCAGTCCATGTCCGGGGATGCTGCCAGCGGGACCAGTACCTTTACCATGAACGGCGGAACCCTGACAAGCCGGAGCGGTCATGTTTTCCACGTTACCAACACCAATGCGGTCATCAACCTGGAAAAGGTGGAAATCCTCAATGAGGATGCGGAAAACATTCTTCTTTCCGTATGTGCAGACGGCTGGAGCGGCGGAAGCAACATCGCCACTCTGAATGCCAAATCCCAGCAGCTGTCCGGTACCATCAAGGTAGGGAGCGATTCCAACCTGACGCTGAATCTGACAGACGGTTCGGCATTTACCGGGTCCATTGACGGCAACATTATCAATGCCAAGGGAGAAACCGTTTCCACCGAAACCGGAACGGTCAGCGTCACACTGGACAGTTCCAGCACATGGACCCTCACCGGGGATACCTATATTACCGAATTCAACGGAGATCCCGCCAATGTAATCTCAAACGGGCATACCCTTTACGTCAACGGGATAGCGCTGACCGGGACGATGTAAACAAGCCTGGAAATACATCAAAAATGTGTACTTCCATTTTGATACACCTCTCCCATTAATACTCCAAAGGAAGGACCCTCAATTCCACTTCGAATTGGGGGTCCTCCCTTTTGTATGGGAATCCTATATTCCGTTTGGGAATATTGCGTAAACCGTTTCCGGAGAAGGACTTACTGTTTCGGATGAACCGGGGTTAATCCGTTCCGGATCAGAATATCATCACACTGCGGGGTTCCAAACCAGTCGTACAGGCGTCTTGCCGGGCTCTCCTTTCCCTCATCCGAGCGGATCACAACATAGTCGTGCAATGTCAGTGGGTAGGATCCCGCCGTCACGTTTTCCATGGTCGGCACTACCCCATCAATCCCCATCAGGGAAATTCCCCGATTTCCGAAAACATCCGTCAGATAGGTCATGATGCTGTACCCGATAGCATACGGGTCATTCTGGCACTGCCAGACAATCGAGACCATATCATCCATGATCTTGAAGCCCAGAGATCCGAAATCCGGAGGAGTTTCCTCTTTCCATACCAGTTTCTCGAACTGGCGCTGGCTTCCGGACTGGTCATTCCGATAGAAAACCGTAATCGGGTGATCCACGCCGCCAAGTTCCTTCCAGTTGGTAATCTTCCCGCGGTATACATCTTTCAGCTGGTCCAGCGTCATGCTTTCCACACCTGTCCCGGTTCCGCAGATAAATACCAGGCCGTCCGCCCCGAAAGCCTTCATTTCGATTTCCACATTTCTGTCCCGTAAGTAGGCCTTTTCCTCCTCTGTCGGAGCTGGAACCAGGATCAGGTCACAGCCTTTATCTGCCAGGTTCAGCCAGGCTCCATGGGATTTACTGTTGAGAGGTTCCGTCCCTTCTTTCCCATAGCGGCGGAAGAACAGGTCACAAATATCCTTTGCCAACGGTTTCCTGGCCGTAGACACATCCATCTGCGGGAAAGGGCAGTCGGAAAACAGCTTTCCCGCATCGCCCGGTGAAGTAATCTCCTTTGCCTCCCCCTCAGATACCAGGCACGTATAATAGTGCCACTGCTGGGTATTGGCAGATTCTCCGAAAACCTCTCCCACCCAGTCTTTGGCAACGGAATAGATGACTGTTTTCCCTTTCTGCACAACAGGGTAGATCCAGACAATCCCTTCTGACCCAAAGTCTGTAACCAGGGTGCGTTCTTTTTCCCGGACCCGGTAGACGGCGTTCTGGTTCTGTACCAGGAAAACCTCCCCGTCAGATCCCAGAATGGTATCAAAGGAGGACAAACCGGTTGCCACCTCTTCCTTCTGCATCGAATCCAGATCATATCGGAACCAAGTTTCATCCTCATCCGTTTGGACATAGCCGTAGACATACTGACCCTGCATATACTGCAGGGACCCGGTGAGGTTTTCACATACCCGGGTTTCTTTCCGGGCAAAGTCATAGCAGGAATATACCGATTCCCCTGTTACCGGATCCGGGAGCGGATAGACCACTTTTGCGTCCGAAACGAAAACCCCGCTCATTAGGTTTTCCGCCAGCAGTTCCGTTTTCCCGGTCGGTACATCATATCCGTAGAGCATGGAATGGATCGGGTAACCCAGATCATCTTCCTTGACACAGACAAACGCCAAAGTGTGTCCATCCGCCTTGAAAACACTCTGTAAGGGATATTCATTGTAGAGAATCTGCGCTTTCCCTCCCGAAACCGGGCAGGAACACAATTGTTTTTTACCGTCCATAAAGAACAGGCCGTCATCCAGTTCCTGTACCAAGGAAGCCTGAATGTCACAGATCAGGGTAAGGCCGCTCCCGTCCGTTCCCTGCCGGTAAATCCGGTCTGTTTCCAGGTTGTTGGCAAAATAGAATACGCTGTCCTTATCCGGAACTGACGATTCCGTTGTTGCCGCAACTTCGGTCGGGGTGACAGCTGCCGGGGTTGTGTTTTGTGTCGGCCCTGCGGTAATCAATTCCGGTTGAGACGCAGAGGGAATCTTCGTCCCGCAGCCCATCAGTCCGGAAATCAGGAATATAATGGCCAGAACCAGTCCGATCCCTTTTCGGATTCCGTGTTTGTTCATTTTTTTCATCTCCTGTAAACCTTTTGATAACAGGTTCAGTATGTACCAAACCATTTGATTTGTTCTGTTCAGGGAGAATTCCCGTTCGTCTTTGCAGACTTGATCCGGGAACCAGATCAAGAATAGGATCCAAATGTATCCAAACTGCATCGGATTCCATTGCATTCTTCCATAATCCAGAGTATCCCGAATACAGTTCATCTGTTTTACAGGAAAATCCAAAAACAGAGACCGGCATGACAGATCTTCCTGCCATGCCGGTAGTGCTCTTGTGCCAAACGATACTTTTTATTCTGTTCCTTATTCTCCCGGATAAATGGCACTGTGTCGGATCGGCAGCCATTCATTCAGGGCTTTGCGCAGCGTCATATCCCAGAAATCCCATTCATGGGCATATCCCGGGACTTCTTCCTCCACCGCAATGGTATATCCCAGGGAACGGAGATAATCGGTTCCTGCCTTATGGTTCACTGCGGACGGATCCAGGTCTCCCCAGGTCATGTAATAGACCGGCAGTTTCTTTCCGCTCTTGATGTTGTCCTCCGCGAGACGACGGGATTCTTCGATCACATAAGCGGGTTTGGGAACGTTTGCATTCTTGGAAGACTTGGGATCTGTATCCCAGTATTCGTGATGATAGATCCTGGCGCAGCTCATACCCAGGACCGCGGCATAGTTTTCCGGATAGTGAAGCGCAATCCACTGTGCCCCGTTGGATCCCATGGAAAGGCCGCCGATAAAGTTGTCTTCCCGTTTATCGGAGAACGGGAAATAAGCGCGGCACAGTTCAGGCAGTTCTTCCGCCACAAACTGCATATATTTAGCCGAATTGGTATCCATGTAGTTGGAGTTGTACCCGGAAGGCATGACAACCGCCAGCTTGTGGCTTTCTGCATACCTGGCAATGTTGGAGAAGTGCAGATAGTCACTGTCATCCCCGCTGCCGCCATGCAAGAGCCAGAGCACCTGGAATTTCATGCCGGGAACATATACCTTTTCCCTGCCGTCCTGCCGGTCCTTTCCGGAGAAGGAAGGCAGACAGATTGTCACGTTGGTCTGCAGACCCAATGTCCTGGAGAGGAAGTTCATCTGTA
Source organism: Clostridia bacterium (assembly GCA_017413675.1). Next base: position 5,437 of record JAFPSR010000087.1, read on the forward strand.
AAACACCCATATGCAATACTCCTTTACTAATCCTTATGGAATCATGTTACCATGCACCGTATGTTCAGACAAGATTTTTATTTGTGATTGACAAATAATTTTTTCTCTCTCCAAAGTCTTCTATAATCCCATAACTTTGCCGTTCTATGATCGGGAATGGATTGATGCCTATTTTCCGCTATATTTTCTTTTCGGTTTTTGGTAAACTGTTTTCAGGCTCCGGTCAAAGACCGGACTTTCCTAAGGAGGAGATTCCATTGGTTACGATTCGGACCGCTGTCCCAAAGGATGCGGACAGGATCAACGACCTGTTCCGCGAAATGCTGATAACGGTTTATGGTTTGCAGGACCCGGAAGGCTATACACAGGAGACCCTGGACAGGTTCTTTTCCGGAGAGGAAGGCAGGATTTATGTCGCTGAAGACAGGGATGTTGTCGCCTTCCTGTCCATCGAGGTTCATCATGACCCGCGGGATTATCTCTATCTCGACGATTTTTCGGTTACGGAAACCTATCGCAACCGGGGGATCGGATCGGAACTTCTGCGTACCGCGGAAGCATACGCAAAGGAAATCGGCATCCCGGATATCCTGCTGCATGTCGAGAAAAGCAATTTCTCCGCTTTCCGTTTCTACGAAAAATGGGGATATGCCGTTTTCCGGGATGACGAGACCCGGTACCTGATGATCAAACATTTATGGCAGGCTTAATCTGTTTCTTTCCCATTCCCTGTACATTCCTGTTTTTGGAACTGTACAGGTTTTTTTTCCGGAGTTCTGATCCTGATAAAAATGTTATAAGGACAAAAGCACTATCTTTATGTTTGTGATTGAAAATTCCATGGATTTGTTGTAGCTTTAAAAAGGTATTTTGTTCATCTATATCATAAATACAACAAAGCAATATAAGGAGATTCATATGTTAGTAGGAATTGATCTGGGAACCACTTTTTCCGCCATTGCGAGGGTAGACCGCAGAGGAAATGCCGAAATTCTGGAGAACCGTGACGGGGAAAGAACGACTCCCTCCGTCGTCATGTTCGAGGACGATACCGTCATCGTCGGCGATACAGCAAAGGAAAGCAGCATTTCCGAACCCGGCAACGTATGCCAGTTCGTCAAACGCAGCATCGGGGATAAGAGTTATACATTCCGGAACGCGGAAGGTGACAGTTATACCGCAGAAGAAATCTCTGCCCTGATCCTGAAGCGGCTGAAGCAGGACGCCGAGGATGCCGCCGGGGAAGAAATCGAAGGGGCCGTCATTACAGTCCCCGCCTATTTCGGGGATGCCCAGCGGAAAGCGACCCAGGACGCCGGCCAGATTGCCGGGCTGAACGTTCTCGGGATCATCAATGAGCCTACCGCAGCCGCGATCTCCTATTGTTTCGGGAATGCAAAAACTGCCGGCAATGTCATGGTCTTCGACCTGGGCGGCGGTACCTTTGATATCACGATCATCAAGATGGATGAGGACTTTACCAAGATCCAGCCGCTCAGCACAACCGGCAACCGAAATCTCGGCGGATATGATTTTGACAACCTGATCATCCGCAAAGTGAAGGATGCCTACCGGAAGCAGTACGGTGAAGAACTGGATGTGGACAAGGAAGCCGAACAGGACCTGGTCCTGAAAGCGGAAGACGCCAAGAAGAAACTGTCCGCCCGGGAAAAAGCCACGATCACGCTCCGAGTCAACGGCAATATGCTTAAAGTAGATGTGACCCGCGAAGAGTTTGAGGAAATGATGGAAGTCCATCTGGAACGGATGGAAAACTATATGGAGGATGCTTTGGATGAAGCGGACATGGATTGGGGAGATATCTCCAAGATCCTTCTGGTCGGCGGGTCCAGCCGTATCCCCTGCGTCCAGGAGATGGTGGAAAGGGTTTCCGGGATCAAACCTTCCCATGAGCTGAATCCGGATGAAGCAGTTGCCCTCGGTGCCGCCTACTATGCCGAAATGCTGGCTGATCGAGAGAATGCCGCCAAAAATGTGGAAGTCCATGATATATCCTCCCACGGGTTAGGTGTTCTGGCCGTGAATGAGAAAACCGGCAAACACGAAATGTCCACCATTATTCCGAAAAACAGCGTATTGCCGGCAACAGAAATCGATATCTATTCCACTACCGTCGATAATCAGATGGCTATACGGGTAAAGATTCTCGAGGGGGATGACATAGATCCCGCATATGACACGCTTCTGATCGAACAGCTTCTCGATATTCCGCAGGGCCCCAAGGATTCCCTGATTATCGCGATGATGACTTATGATACCAACGGAATGGTACATCTCCGTCTCGGATTCCGGAAGAAACTGCCGGGTGAGGATAATTACGGAGAGATGGAAATTCTGCCCCCGATCAATGTGGAACGGAAATCCAATATGACCACGGAGCAGGTTGCCCGCGGTAAGAAGAGAATCGGGAATCTGGATGTTGAGTAAGCGTATAGGAGCGGACAGATGGAAAGTTTATATACACTCTTAACCGATCCTTCCGATGAAAGCAAGCCGCTAATCCGACTGGAGGATTCTCCGGAAGATATCAAAAAAGCGATCCGAAAAGCAATGCGGGTCTGGGATAAGCGGACCAGTGCAACCGGCGAGGCGCAGCAGAAAGCAGAACAGATGATGCTGTGGCTGACGGAAGCCCGGCAGACACTGACCGATCCCGAATCCAAAAAAGCTTACGATGAAAAGCTTGCGGAGCAGGAAGCGGAGCAGCGCCGCCTGGAAGAGGAGGAACGCAGACTCCGTCAGCAGGAAGAAGAAGAACGCAGGAAACAGCAGGAAGAAGCAAACCGGGAACGGCAGCGGATCCTGGCCGAACAGCGCAGGAAAGCGGAAGAGGAACGTAAACGGCTCGAAGAACAGCGTCGCGAAGAGCAAAGACGGAGAGAAGAGGAAGCCCGGCGTGCTCTGGAAGAAGAGAGAGCCCGACAGGCCAAAAAACGTCCTCTCCGCGGCGGCGTAGTTTCGTTTGTTCTGAATTTCGTCCTGATCCTGGTGATTGCCTGGGCGGTTGTTTCCTGGGGGCATCTTGTGCCTAAAAAAGCTTCCCTGGAACCTGTTTACCTGTTGGGAGAATACAATTACCTGACCGGAACAGATACTGTCA
>JAFPSR010000088.1 GCA_017413675.1 Clostridia bacterium
CGGATTAAGAGATGTTGACGCTGTTATCACAACAAGAGAACTTGCAAGAATGATCAAACAAAGAGATTTAGATTTTGCAAATCTTGAAGATTCACTATTTGATGACCCTATGGGAGAAGCAAGTGGAGCTGGAGCAATCTTTGGAACAACACTCCCGAAAGAAGGCATTACATTCGTGGGATTTGTGAAGGAACGTTTCGAAGTGGCGGCATCGCCGGCGGCTTTCGGAATGATTGAGTATAACCTCAAGACGAACGAGTACCAGCTGCGGGATATGAATGCGCAGGAAAGAGAAAAGTACGGGGACGAGTATTTTGCAGGCCTGGACAACTTTTCCAGAGAAGGACGCATTGAAAAATATGCCGAACGGGATCCGAAAAAGGATACGGACCCGGTTACCGGGTACGGGTTCCGTGTTGTCAATATCAGCGAGAACGAACCGGTGATCAACGGGGACATGGTCACGGCGCCGATGGTCATTGATTATAAAGTGGAAATCCTGCGGATAATCGGGACAGTCTATTATAAATAACCCGGTTTCCGATCCTGCTCCCCCGGGAGCGAGGAAACGGCCATAAGACGGCGGGAAGCGGAGAATCCGCGTCCGCGCGGGCCGAACGAATCAAGGAGTGAGCCGGCTCTCCACCCGGAAATTCCGGAGGGGAGCCGGCAGTGTTTTTCATGAAAAGGAAAGTTATGTGGATAGCCCTTCTGACGGCTGCTGTCCTGGCTCTTGGCGGCATCCCCGGAGCCGGGCTTTATTGCCCTGTATTTCCAGTCCTGGATCCGGACAGGGACATCCGGGGAGTACACGGATGAAAAGGGAACCCGTTTACCGGGTATGGGTTCCTGGCTTACGGCTTGATCCAGGAGGAGTGGAATGTGCAAAACGGTGCGCTGACGGCCCCGGTGGTGCTGGAATTTACGGGGGACCTGGAAAAGATTAGCGGGACGCTGATCTACAGATAGGAGAACGGCAATCGGGAAGGGGATCCTGCGGAAGGGCGGGAACCTCTTCCTTCTGTTTGTCCGAAAGCGGGGAATTCAGGAAATCAGGGCAAAGTTTGCAAAAAACCGGGCAGAAAACCCTTCGCTTTGGTATACTGGAAGGGACGGAAATATCCCCCTTCGGAAGAAGGGGGAGAACAGGAAGGTGCCGGATGACACGGAGAAGCTATCTTGGTGTGGATATCGGCGGGACCGCGGTGAAACTGGGAATCGTGGATTCGATGGGAAAGATCGGAAAGCGGTTCCGGTTCCCGCTTGTGTATGACGGAGTGACCGTAACGCCCATGCAGGCAGTAGTTGCGGGAATCCGTACTTTTTTAGCGGAGGAGGAGATCCTGCCCGGGATGTTGTCCGGGATCGGGGTTTCCTGTCCGGGACTGATGGATGCAAAGAACGGGAAGATGACCGAGGAAGGGGCATCCAATATTCCCGGGATGGAAAATGTGCCGGTCTGCGGCATCCTGACGGAGGAGTTTTCCCTGCCCTGTGCATTGGCCAATGACGGGAACTGTGCCGTACTGGCGGAGCAGCGGATCGGGGCTGCCCGCGGATTTGCGGATGTAGTCGGCGTGATCCTGGGAACCGGGATTGGCGGCGGCATCCTTGTAGACGGGAAGATCCTGGAAGGAAGCCACGGGTTCGGCGGGGAGATCGGGCATATCCCGCTGCATGCCGGAGACGGGGAACCGTGTCCCTGCGGGCAGCGCGGCTGTTTCGAGAGGTACGCGTCTACCGGTGCCCTGGTTCGGCGGGCTGAAGCCCTGAACCCGGAATGGAAAGACGGGATGGCTGTCTTTGCGGCGGCAGAAGGAGGGAATCCGCAGGCTAGGGACCTTCTGGCCTCCTGGATTGAGGAGATTGCCTGCGGGATCCGGAGCCTTGTGCATGTATTTGATCCGGAGATTGTGATTATCGGGGGCGGTGTTTCCGCTCAGAAGGAACTGCTGATCGATCCCCTCCGGGAACGGCTTCTTTCCATGCTGATGCCCCCCTATGCAGCCCGCCTGACGCTGCGTGCGGCACAGCTTGGAAATGATGCAGGCCTGATCGGGGCGGTTTTCCATCTGCTGGGAAGGGAAGGTGATCCCGAATGAAGATCCTGCGGGCCAAAGATTACCGGGATATGTCGCGTAAGGCGGCGAATATCGTTTCCGCCCAGATCATCATGAAACCGAACGCGGTCGTCGGACTTGCGACCGGCGGTACCATGGTTGGGATCTATGACCAATTGGTGGAATGGTACGGGAAAGGTGATCTGGATTTTTCGGAAATCACGTCGGTCAACCTGGATGAGTACCGGGATATCCCCGCCGGTCATCCGCAGAGTTACCGGACATTCATGCACAGGAACCTGTTTGACCGGGTGAATATGAATCCCGAACGAATTCATATTCCGGATGGATCGGATCCGGACGAGGAAAAGGTCTGTCGGGAATATGAGGAAATGATCCACAGGCTGGGCGGGATCGACCTGCAACTGCTCGGGATCGGGACCGACGGGCATATCGGGTTCAATGAACCGGGCGGGGCATTCGAGATGGAAACGCACAGCGTGGATCTTCAGGAGAGTACGATTACAGCGAATGCGCGTTTCTTTGCCAGCCGGGAAGATGTGCCGAGAAGGGCTTACACCATGGGCATCAAAAGCATTATGCAGGCCCGGAAGGTCCTGATGGCGGCCAGCGGGGAGAACAAGGCAGAGATGATCAGGAAGGCTTTCTTCGGCCCGGTGACCCCGGAAGTGCCGGCCAGCATCCTGCAGATGCACCCGGATTTCACGCTGGTCGGGGATGAAGCTGCCCTGTGCCTGATTGACAGATAAGGAGACCGGTCATGATTATCCGTAATGCCATGGTATATACGCCGGATCATTGCTTCCGGAAGGAGGATATCCTCATCCGGGACGGACGGATCCGGTACGGCCTTATGCCGGAACCCGGGGAGGAAACGCTGGAGGCGGAAGGCCTGTATGCTCTGCCGGGACTTGTGGATATTCATTTCCATGGGGCAAACGGGGCTGAATTCAGTGACGGGGAGCCGGAAGGCCTCAGGAAGATCGCGCAGTACGAGGCATCGCGAGGGGTTCTTGCGATCTGTCCTGCCACCATGACGCTTTCCGAAGAGCAGCTTCTGAAAGTGATGCATACGGCAAGGGAACACCGGAACACATCCGGGGCGGACCTGGCAGGCATCAACCTGGAAGGCCCGTTCATCAGCCCGAAGAAACCGGGGGCTATGGATCAGCAGTTCATCCGGCCGGCGGATATTGCGGAATTCCGCAGGCTGCAGGAAGCGAGCGGGAACCGGATCCGGCTTGTGGATGTCGCACCGGAAGAGAAGGGAAATCTGGAATTCATCCGGCAGGTCGGGAAAGAGGTCCGTATCAGCATTGCACATACGGATACCGATTATGACGGTGCCTGGTCTGCTTTTACAGCGGGGGCCAGACAGATGACGCACCTGTTCAATGCCATGAACGGGATCCATCACCGGAATCCCGGCCCGGTACTGGCATGTCTGGAGAGCGGGGCAGACGCCGAACTGATCACAGACGGGATCCATATTCACCCGGCCGTGGTCCGTATGGTGTTCCGCCTCTTCGGTGAGGAGAGGGTGATCCTGGTTTCCGATTCTATGATGGCCACGGGGCTCAGGGACGGGAATTACCATCTGGGCGGCCAGGACGTAACGGTAGAAGGAAAACATGTGTTCCTGACCCGGCAGCCCGGGACGATTGCGGGAAGCGCAACGGACCTGTACGGATGCATGTGTGAGGCGGTTTCCATGGGGATCCCGCTGGAAAGCGCCGTACGGGCGGCATCGGAGAACCCGGCCAGGGCAATCGGCATTGCCGGGGAATACGGTTCATTGGGAGAGGGTGCCTGGGGGAATGTGATCCTTGCGGACCGGGCACTTGGCATCCGTGCCGTGATACAAAAAGGGAAAAGGATCGGAAGCTGAGGATAAACCAAGTGAAACTGATGATCAGCGCCTGTCTTCTGGGAAAGAATTGCAAGTACAGCGGCGGGGACAACCGTAATGAAACCGTTCTGGCGTTTGCCAGGGGGCATGAAGTGATCCCGGTTTGTCCGGAAACGGCCGGCGGGCTGCCTGTCCCGCGCACGCCCTGTGAGATTGTCTGCGGCATAGTCCGCACGGCAGACGGGGAAAGCCGGGACCGGGAATTCCGCCTGGGCGCGGAAAGATGCCTGGCTCTGGCCAGGGAACAGAAGATCGACCTTGCCATCCTGCAGCCGCGCAGCCCGTCCTGCGGGGTCCGGCAGATCTATGACGGGACCTTCAGCGGGACGCTGAAGGAAGGATCGGGCATTTTTGCGTCCCTGCTGCAGGAAGACGGGTTCCGGGTACTGGAGCCGGAGGATTTGATAGAAACGGAAAAGGGGAAAACACAGTGAGAACACCGATCGCGGATCTGCATACGCATACCCTGGCCAGCGGCCATGCCTACGGGACAATCCGGGAGATGGCACAGGCAGCGGCGGAGAAAAAGCTGGAAATTCTGGGCTTTGCTGAGCATGGGCCCGGGATTCCGGAGACCGTGCATCCGAATTACTTCAAGAATTTGGCGGTCATTCCCCGGGAACTGTATGGGGTCAGGATCCTGCACGGGTGCGAAATCAATGTGCTGAATGACGGGATGCTGTCCCTGGAGGATAGCATCATCGAAAAACTGGATTTCGCGATCGCGGGGATCCACAGGCAGTGCTACACGGATGCCGGGATCGAAGGGAATACAGAAAACGTGATTTCGTGCATGCGGCACCCGAAAGTGAAACTGGTTTCCCATCCGGACGATGACCATACCCCACTGGATTATGAAAGCCTGGTGAAGGGAGCCCGGGAAACGGGTACGGCGCTGGAAGTGAACAACAGTTCCCTGCTGAAGCCGGAGCGCCGTCTTCATTGCTTTGAAAATTACGGGAAGATGCTGGCATGGTGCCGGAAACTCGGCGTGCCGGTGATCATCAGCTCCGATGCGCACGATCCCAGTTGGGTCGGCAGATTCGGGGAAGCAATGGAATTGATGGATTCCCTTTCCTTCCCGGAAGAATTGGTACTGAACCTGGATGCCACAAATCTCAGAAAGTTTTTGCTCGGATAGAGAAGGCCCGAAAACCGGATAAGGGGGAAACAGTACGAAACGGAGATCGTCCGTCTGTCCTGAGACTGCAGATACGTCGATAGAGGAGGAAAGAATATGAGAGAACTGGAATCGTTCCCGAAAGTACAGCTGGGTATTTTCCCGACACCGATCCGGAAGCTGGAAAACATCAGCAGGATTCTCAAAACCAATGTGTATATCAAACGGGATGACCTGACGGGTCTGGGACTCGGCGGGAACAAGACCCGTAAACTGGAATACCTGATGGCGGATGCCCGGGAAAAAGGCGCGAAGATCGTGTTTACCACGGGCGGCGCACAGTCCAACCATGCCATGCTGACTGCGGCGGCTGCCGCCAAGCTCGGGATGCGGGCTATCCTGATCCTGAAAAAACGGGGAGTCACCGAAAGGGTCGGCAACCAGCTCCTGGAATACCTGATGGGCACGGAAGTGCATTTCATGGATACGGATGATTATCAGGACATCTATGATGAAATGGATCGGATGGGGCAGGCGATCGGGGAGACGTACTACAAGATCCCCTGCGGCGGCTCCAATGCCGTCGGGGCGCTCGGATATGTGGAATGTGCCCGGGAGATCGCTGCCCAGGACAAGGATTTTGATGCGGTAGTCTGCGCGGAAGGAAGCGGCGGGACCATGGCCGGGATTGCCCTGGGTGCAAAACTGTACCTGCCGGGGACAAAAGTCTACGGGATGATGGTAGACACGGACCCGTTTGATGTGATTACCCCCCGTCTGATGCGGGAAACTGCGGATCTTCTGGAAAGGGATATTGATATCACACCGGCGGATTATATCCTGCGGGATATGTGCGGCCCCGGTTATGCGATCCCTTCGGAAGAGGGAAACCATGCGGTGGAACTGATGGCGAAACAGGAAGGAATCTTCCTGGACCCGGTCTATACAGGAAAGGCCTTTGCCGGGCTGATGGCGATGGCGGAAGAAGGCGTCTTTACCGAGAAAAACAGGGTACTGTTCCTGCACACCGGCGGCGCAGGCGGCCTGTTCGCGCTGGGATAAACGGATACGGAGGAGGTTCTTCCCCGGGCACGGATTTTTCGGGATTCCTGCCTGTGGGAGGGACCTCTTCTTGTTATGTTTTGGAAATGGGATTGCATATCCATGCAGAGGGTGCCTATAATGATGTGTCCAACTGAAAATGATGACCGCTTCTTCTGCCCGCAGGGACAGAATGGGGCAATATAAAAGGAAACCGGTATGAAAAAAGGAAATCTTCTGCTCAGATCAAGAACTCTGAATATGACGGTGGGGAACCCGCTTTCCCTGCTGGCTGTTTTTGCGATTCCCCTTTTGATCGGGAACCTCTTCCAACAGGCGTACAACCTGGCGGATTCAATCATTGTCGGCCGGCTGATCGGCGCATCTGCGCTGGCTTCCGTCGGAGCCACCGGTTCTGTTACCTTCCTGTTCTTCTCGGTCTGCAACGGGATGGCAAGCGGTGCGGGAATCGTCACTTCCCAGTATTTCGGTGCCGGGGATGAACAGAAGATCAAGCAGTCCATCACCAATTCCGCCTATATCATGTTCACATCCACAGTCGTCATGGGCTTGTTGGCGTTTTCACTGGCGCCGATCCTCCTGCGGCTGATGGGCACGCCGGAAGATATCCTGCCGACTTCCATTACGTATATGCGGATGAACTGCATCGGTGTCCCGCTGATCGGCGTATACAACTACTCCGCATCCATGCTGCGGGCTCTGGGGGATTCCAGGACGCCGCTCTTCTTCCTGATCTGCGCCTGTATCCTCAATGTTATTATGGATGTTGTGTTCATTGCGGCATTCGGGCTCGGCGTTTTCGGCGCAGCACTGGCCACGATCATCGCACAGCTGATTGCCGGTTCCAGCTGCCTGATCTTTGCGTTCAAAACCAACGAATACTTCAAGCTGGAGAAACGGCATTTTGCCTTTGACGGACAGATTACCCGTAACGCGCTCCGGATCGGGATGCCGCTGGCCCTGCAATGGTCCCTGATCGCCGTATCTTCCACGGCACTGCAGTATTTTGTCAATTCCTTCGGGACTGTAGCGGTGGCTGCCTTTACGGCAACCAGCCGGATCGAGCAGCTGATTCACCAGCCGTACGGGTCCCTCGGCAACTCGCTGGCCACCTATTCCGGACAGAACTTCGGTGCCAAACGGCTGGACCGTGTCCGTCTGGGATTAAGGCAGAGCCTGCTGGTGGTGGTGGCTTTCTCTGCGCTGATGCTCCTGATCATGCAGCTGTTCAGCACCAATATTATCCGGATCTTCATCAAGGAACCCGAAGTCATCGAGATGGGTGCCAAAGCACTGCGCCTGACCAGCTGGTTCTATTTCTTCCTGGGATTGATCTATGCGACGCGCGGGGTGCTCAACGGCATAGGGGATGCCCTGTTTGCTCTGATCAACGGCGTGGTGGAAATGCTCTGCCGTATCTTCCTGCCGATGCTCCTGGTGATGATCCCCCTGGTCCAGGTGTGGGGGATCTGGTGGACGGCCGGCCTGACCTGGCTGATCAGTGCCATCTTCTGTACCATGCGTTACCTTTTGTGGAAACGGAAGGTTTCCCATCAGATCGTTGCGGGACCGGAACAAGTATAAATACGAAAAAACAGAAAGAACGGGTGGCAGCAGACATTTCTGCAGCCGCCCGTTTTGTCATTTCCGAATCGGTTACTAAATCCATGTTGATAATTTTGATAGAGGTATTCTAAAATAGTCCTTGGAAAGAGAATAAACCATTACAGGAGGATGTAACTCTGAACAGATTGTGGAGTTATGAGACGAATCCGGACACGGGTAAGCAGCATGAGGCATTCCGTCTGTATCTGGATGTTGCCCATAATGGAAATGCAGACATTGAGACATTGCTTAACAGTGCTTATGGGGATGAATTGGCAAGACGGCTGGATCTATATTACAGATATGATGATCGTTTGGATGAGGAAGCTCAGGCATATTACAGCTCCCTTGGATTGAAAAAGGAGATGTTTGAAACCGAAGCTTTCTATTCCCGGTGGGCATTGGTCACTCCCCTGCATCCGGTTGATGGAAAGCTGTATCCGATTGTTTTTGTGCATCATGGCGGAGGGAATTCACTGGAAGTAGATGAGTTTACCACTGGATTCGACCTGATTGCATCTCGTGAAGGTTTTATTGTTGCCTATCTGCAGAATTCCCGTCCTGAAAATGTTGTTCGGATTCTGCAGATTCTAAAGGGAAAATATCCTGTGGACACAACTAGGGTGTACATGACCGGCTATTCCCAGGGTGGCATGCAGACTACCGTTATGATGCTTGAGTACCCTGATATTCTGGCTGCTGCAGCACCTGGAGGCAATGATATTTTTATGATGATAGATCAGGCTGGCGATCCTGCAACTCCGGAGGCACTTGAGCGTCTGACCAAGAGTGGTGTACCTTTCATGCAAATGAACGCCAGATATGACCCGGGCAACTACCTGCCGCTTAACCAATATAACCCCCGGGTCAGCCGCGGAAAACGTCCGGGCGATGTGCTTGTGGATAAGCATGCCCCTAAAGACATTAAGGATCCCGTTGGTGCAGAAATGTGGGCCAAGGGAGGAGTTCCTCCATTTTTACGGCCTGTTCCCAATGGAGATGGAAAATGGCATTTGGGAATGCTGAATCAGCGATTGGCCACCTTGGGCTGTGAGCCGCGCGATGTCGAGCGCTGTCTGGGGTTGACCATGGAAGACGGAGAGTGCGCTTATGTGCTTGGCTTCTATGCAGACCGTGAACAAATCCGGACCTATTATGATACCAAGCATTATATAGCAGAGATCGATAATAAAGAAGGAATGCCAATGTTCCGCTATGTTGCAGTAGACAATGTACCGCATTGGCCGCCCCTGATGATCGCCGAGCTGGAATGGGATTTCTTTAAACAATTCAGACGGAATCCTGAAACCAATAGGGTCGAACTGATTTGATGAATGAACCGGCTGTCCTACAATAATTTTTTGGTTAATCTTCTGGTTGGTGTAAAATTATAGCAAGGAGGTAGTTCCGTCAGCTTGGCGGAACTACCTCCATTTTTATACCGTGTCTTACTCAGGCAGCCGGTTGGTGAAATGATTACTGGATATTCTCCTTCAGCCAGGCGCAGTCGTCGCGCAGACATTCGTCATGGTCGGTGTAGAAGTATTCACGTTCCACAACCCAGAAAGCCTCAAAGGACTGTTCGTCCAGGGCTTTTTTAATTTCTTTCCAGTCGATATTGGAATGCGGATCCGCGATTTTGCACTGGCAGGCAAACTCGGGGTTCTGCGGATCGACGTGGGCCAGGTATTCGTCATACATTTTCTGACGCTGTTCCAGAGGAAGCTGCTTGGCGCCGGCGAAGGGGCTTGTCATGGCACCGTTCAGTGTCTTGCGGGAACGGGGCTGGTTGCCCGGGCCGTGCACCTTGTCATTTTCTTTGACATGGATGGAGATGATGCGGTCCTTGTATTTGCGGATGAAGTAGGGAGGATACATGCCGGCGTTCATTGCCCAGCCGCAGTCCAATTGCGAATAGACATGCGGGGCATTGTCCAGCAGGTGTTCCAGCAGGGCCTTGCCGTTGTCCATATAGAATTCCTGGGAGTGGTTGTGATAGGCAATCTTGATGCCGTAGGGCTCAGCGATCGCAGCCAGTTTTTCAAACTCTGCGGCGACTTCCTTGGCTTCTTCCTCATTGCAGAACGGGGTTCCGGCGCAGATAACGGCCTTGGCACCCAGGGCAGCCATCTTTTCGATGATTTCCTTTGTGGGCATGGCATGCACGGAAACAATTTCCACACCGGCCTCTTTGGCCCAGGCGAGCATATCTTCGGTGCTGTGGTCCAGATCACCGGCCAGGAGTTCGATGCCGGTATATCCCAGGGAGGCAGCCAGCTTAAATTTTTCGAGCAGGGAGGGTCCCAGATCCAGGAAACTGGCGATGCCACCGAAGGAATAGGTGCCGATATTGACTTTCATAACGCATGATCCTTTCTGTTTCATGATATGCCGGATCTGTCCGGCAGGGTACATCCATATCTGTATTATAGGAAGGATTCCGGACAGGGTCAACTGAAGGAAAAGGACTGTTGCTTTGTCCCGTTTGGTGGAATACAGAAGGATTCTTGTTCCGGAATCAGAATAAAATGGAAAGGCGGGAGGAAATGAAAAAATACTAAAATTCTCAGTGAGATTCAAAGAAACAGGAATTACATCCTTAAAAATATGACTAATTATTAGTCAGTAAATGACAAATAATTAGTCAGAGATTGACATGTAGATGGGATGGGTTTATAAATATATCCGTGATCAGGAAAACGAAGAAGGGAACAGCAACCCGAACCGTTATCCTGCATGCAGACAAGATCTAAGGAGGAAAACAAAATGGCAAAAGTGATTCGTGTTGAGCCGGCCCGCCTGGATGCAGCAGCCCAGAAGATCGACGGACAGGCAGCTGAGTACAAGAAGCTGTATGAGCAGCTGTACACCGAGGTGGAGTCCATGTCCAGCGCATGGC
>JAFPSR010000089.1 GCA_017413675.1 Clostridia bacterium
AAGCAAAGTCTTTATTTCATAAAACTTCTTGTTTATGCACCCGATTTTGAATTATAATGAAGCAAGGTTTGGATCATGAGATGGTAACCTGTATCGTTCCTTGTTATTTTGGAATGTTTTTGAATATCGGATCGGTATTTGGTTCATCTTGCCCAGACCCACTAAAATTTCAAGGAGGCATTTTATCATGCAAGATAATATGCAGCAACAGGCTCAGCAGCCCTATGAACAGCCTCAGCAGGCAGCACCTGTTGTACAGCGCCCTGCTGAACAGCTGCCGACGAATCGCAGCTGGGCAAAGATGTTCTTCCTGGGAATCCTCACCTGCGGAATCTATCCGTTAGTGATTAACAGCAAGATTTCCGAGAACATCAATACCATCGCTTCCCGTTACGATGGAAAGCATACCATGCACTACTGCCTGCTGTTCTTCCTCATCGCACCTATTACCCTGGGTATCGGTGCTCTGGTATGGCAGCACAAGATTTCCAACCGTATCGGCGACGAACTGAAACGCCGCAACCTCGGTTATGAGTTCAGCGCCAAGACCTTCTGGGGTTGGGGCATCCTGGGCTCTCTCATCATTGTCGGACCGTTTATCTATCTGCATAAGTTCTGCAAATCCATGAACCTCCTCGCTGCGGATTACAACGAGCGCGGTTAGTGGTACTCACGTCCGTCTTGACACGGATTGATCGAAGGGAAAAGCAAATGCTTTTCCCTTCTTTTTTCGGCAATACCGGAAGATCATAGTCCGGTCAAAAACACAAATAATAATTTGAATCTGTTTCCTATTGCAGTATACTGTAAACGAACCGTTCTGACAGATGCAGATACCAGATATCATGACAGAATCGGAATCCAACATGAAAGGGTAACACTATGAAAAACATTATTCTGAACAACGGCGTTGCCATCCCCGAGATCGGACTGGGCGTTTTCCTTTCCCCGAGCGGTGATGAAACCAAAAATGCTGTAAAATGGGCTCTGGAATCCGGATATACCCATATTGATACTGCCAGGATCTACGGAAATGAAGCTTCTGTTGCCGACGGTGTCAAGGCCAGCGGCGTAAAGCGCAGCGATATTTTCATCACTACCAAACTGTGGAACCAGGACATCCGGGACGGCATCACCGTGGAAGCCTGCGAACGCAGTCTGAAGCTTTTGGATACCGATTACATCGATCTGTATCTGATCCACTGGCCTGTTGCCCGCCGGGAGGAAGCCTGGGAAGAAATGGAAAAACTGCTCGCCGCCGGTAAACTCCGCAGCATCGGCGTAAGCAATTTCCAGCAGCACCATCTTGAAGAACTGGAAAAGACCTGGAACATCGTTCCTGCCGTCAACCAGATCGAAACCAATCCCTATTTCTCCAACCAGGAACTGATTGATTACTGCAAGAGCCGCGGTATTGCCGTGGAAGCCTGGTCCCCCCTGGGAGGAAGCCGCAACAACAACATCCTGGATGACGCGACCATCGCTGCCATCGGCGCCAAATACGGCAAATCCGTTGCACAGGTTATCATCCGCTGGCATCTGCAGCGCGGCCTGATCGTACTGCCCAAGTCTGTCCATAAAGATCGTATTATCCAGAATATCGATGTGTTCGACTTTGAACTTTCTGATGAAGACATGGCCGCCATCAACGCGCTGAACCGCAATACCCGTGTTGGTGCAGATCCGGACAACTTCAATTTCTAAGTCCCGACAAAAAAAGGAAAGAGGATTTTCCCCTTTCCTTTTTCTTTATCCAAAAAACGGGAAATCGTCTTGTTTTTCTTTTTCTTTTCGGTATATATTTATAACGAAATGAGGACAGGGAGGAATCTGCAGATGAGCAAGTATGTCATCGTGATTTCGGAAGATGCCATGGTTTTCGAGGATCTGGAAGTCCTGAAAAAGCTTCCAAACTTCAGTTCCATCTGGGAAAAAAGTGCCCGGGTAAACCGGGTGCGGTCTGTTTATCCGACGGTAACATATCCGGCGCATGCCACAATGATGACCGGGGTTTATCCAGATCGGCACGGGATTGTCAATAACGAGATAACAGTCATGGGTGAAAAGGCATCCGACTGGGAATGGTTTGCAAATGCTCTGAAAGTACCGACCATTTTTGACGCGGCACATGCCTCTTCCCTCTCTACCTCTGCTGTTTTCTGGCCAGTCACCGGAAATCATCCTGCAATTGACTATTTGATCGATGAATACTGGCCACAATCCCCTTCAGAAAGTATGCGCGACTGTTTTCTGCATTCCGGAACCACCGAGGATGTCGCCAGAAGAGTTCTGGATCCCAATCTCCATCTGCAGGTGAACCGGACGCATCCCTATTGTGATCGGTTTATTCACGCCTGTGCATGCTCGATGATCCGGGAATACCAGCCAAACCTGCTGATGATCCATCCGGCCAATATAGATGCTTACCGGCATCAGACCGGTATGTTTTCTGAAAAAGTCACTCATGGGCTGCATGAGGTCGATGCGTGGTTCGGGGAGATTCTCCGTGCTGCTCAGGATACCGGAATCTATGATGATACCGACTTCTTCATTGTCAGCGACCACGGACAAATCAATATCAACCGCACGATCGCGCTGAATGCCCTGTTCCGGGAAGAGGGACTGATCCAGGTTGCAGAAGACGGAACATTCCTTGACTACACTGCTTTCGTGAAATCTTCCGGTTTGTCCGCCCAGGTTTACCTGAAACATCCGGAAAACCAACAAGACTATCACCGAGTGCATGCCCTGCTCTCCCACTGGTGCGAAGAAGGGATCTACGGCATCAGTCGTGTGTATACCGCCGAAGAAGCGGAAAACGAAGAACATCTAGCCGGTGGATTCTCCTTTGTCCTGGAAACGGACGGGTTCACCACCTTCACCAACGACTGGAACCGCCCGCTGGTCCGTCCTCTGGATTTAAGCGACTATCGGTTCGGACGCGCAACACACGGATATCAGCCCGATAAGGGCCCCCAGCCCACCCTGATCGCATTCGGTCCGGATATTCAGCCGGGGGTTGTCCTCGAGCATGCCCATCTGGTTGATGAAGCCCCGACTTTTGCCCATGCCCTCGGCCTATCCATGCCGGATACAGATGGCAAGGTCCTGACAGAGCTCTTCCGATAAGCCGAGACTTCCAGGATCCGGGAATCCGTCATCGGAGGACCGGTTTCCCTCCCTATATTGAATCCATATCCATTTCCGTCTATAATGGAAAAAAGCCGAAATCCCGGACTTATCGGGTCAAAAAGGAGTGTTTGCATGAACCTGAAAACATGTAGAATTCTGCAGATCATTGCTGTTGCCCTGTTGGCAGTCGCCCTTCTGGTAACCGTCATCTGCTTCTTCGCACGCGGTACCGTAATGCGTGCTTATTCGTATGATCCGGGGCTCCGGCGTTTGGCTACTTTCCCGGTTGTTCCTTTTATCGTTACACTTCTTCGCTGTGTCATCGCGGCGGTTTTCCTGTTCCTTCTTTACAGCCATCCTTCCAAAGGCGCTTTGAAGGGAACCGTGATTGCGCTTGCAGCTGTCCTGCTCTTTTTGGACATTGCCCTCAGTCCTCTTCTCAGCCAGCTGGTTACATGGATCCTGGGCCGTAAAGGCAGTATGATCCTGGCCGCCAACAGTATTCTGAACTCCGCGATCAGTTCCATCACCCACTTTTTCATTGCTCCTGCAAATATCCTTATGCTGCTGACTATGGGCGCATCCCTGCAATTGGACCTTACTTCTCCCTCGGTCCAACAGCCTCCGGTGATGCCTCCGTACGGCAATCCGTATCCCCCGTATCCTTATCAGTGAGTTTCGCGATGCAAACCGGGATGTCATACAGTTGACATCCCTTCTTTTTATCCTTATTCTGAAACTGCGGAAAGCAATAATCCGCACAGGAAAGGAGCTGTTTATATGTCCGTAAAGATGGGCCACCTTGCCATAAAAGTCAAGGATATGGATGCTTCCATTGAATTCTACTCCAAATGCTTCGGGTACCGAAAAGCTTTCGATATCCCGAATCGAACCACCAATGCCCCTTGGATTGTCTATCTGTACATGGGCGGAGATCAGTTCTTTGAGTTGTTCTACGGCGGTGAAGACCTTCCTGAAACCAAAGGCACTGACTGCGGATTCCAGCATATCTGCCTGATTACCGAAGACATGGACAAAGACATTGAAAACATTGTGAACAGCGGCTATGCTCTTTCCCAGCAGCCTAAAATGGGCAGTGACGGAAACCGTCAGTGCTGGATTACGGATCCCAACGGCATTAAAATTGAATTGATGCAGCTGGGGCAGGATTCCAAGCAGATGAAAATCATCCGAGGGGAAGCCTGATTCCCGGCATCATGAATGAAACTTTTCTTTACCGGCCTTTCTGTCCTGCTGCAGTAAGGCCGGTTTTTTCTGAATTATTCTTTAGCTTTCCGACTTCGGAACTGGGAAAGTAATTCCGGATATGTTACAATGAAGGCAACAAACAAGCAAGGAGTGAATCTTCCATGCAAAATTGCGATATCGGCCTGATCGGCCTGGCAGTAATGGGACAGAATCTGGTTCTGAACATGGAAAGGAACGGATATACCGTTGCTGTCTATAACCGCAGTCCCGAACGAACCGACACCTTTATGCAGACCACAGCAAAGGGCAAAAACATTGTGCCCGCCTATACTCTGTCTGATTTTGTTACTCATCTGAAATCACCCCGCTGCGTCATGTTGATGGTGCAGGCCGGAAAACCTGTGGACAGTGTTCTGGAACAGTTAGTTCCGCTGCTGGAGCCGGGTGACACTGTTCTGGACGGGGGCAACTCTTTCTTCCCGGATACGATCCGCCGCAGTAAAGAACTGGAAGGCAAGGGAATCCACTTCCTGGGAACAGGCGTCTCCGGCGGTGAAGAAGGTGCCCTGAACGGTCCGTCCATCATGCCCGGCGGTTCCAAAGAAGCCTGGGAACGCGCCGGAGAAATCCTGTGCAGGATCTCTGCCAAAGCAGAGGGAGAAGATTGCTGCGCCTATCTGGGAACAGACGGTGCCGGTCACTATGTCAAAATGACCCATAACGGGATCGAGTACGGAGATATGCAGCTGATCTGTGAAAGCTATGCAATCCTCCGGAATGTCCTGGGGCTGTCTGCAGACGAATGTGCCGATGTATTTGATGAGTGGAACCGGGGCGAACTGGACAGCTACCTGATCGAAATTACGAAAAACATTCTCCGCCGCAAGGATCCGGATACCGGAAAACCCATGGTGGACGTGATTCTGGATGCTGCCGGACAGAAAGGTACCGGCAAATGGACCAGCCAACAGGCACTGGATCTCGGCATAGCCGCACCAACCATCGCGGAAGCTGTGTTTGCCCGCTGTATCAGTGCGATCAAAGATGAACGTGTACATGCCTCTTCCATTCTGAAGGGGCCGGATTATATCTTTACCGGAGACAAGGCTAAAGCCATTGAAGATGTACGCAAGGCTCTCTATGCCTCCAAGATCTGTTCTTACGCACAGGGCTTTGCCCTGATGCGCGGAGCTGCGCAGGAATATGGCTGGACACTGGATTTCGGCAGGATCGCACTCATGTGGCGCGGCGGCTGTATTATCCGGGCACGTTTCCTGCACAGCATCAAGGAAGCGTATGACCGGGATCCCAATCTGCCGAACCTTCTGCTGGATCCTTTCTTCCACCGGATTATTGATGATTCCCAGGAAGCCTGGCGCCGTGTGGTATGCCTATGTGCAGCAGCCGGTATCAGCGCTCCCTCATTCACCTCTGCCCTGTCCTACTATGATGCTTACCGCAGCGCTGTCCTGCCGGCAGACCTTCTGCAGGCACAGCGGGATTATTTCGGAGCCCATACCTATAAACGGAAGGACAAGGAAGGCGTTTTCCATACCCAGTGGCTGGATGACTAAGAAAACTGCCTGAAGGAGAACTACATGTATGTTTTAGCGTTGGAAGCTTCCACCTCCTCGGCCAAGGCAATGGTTTTTTCTCCGGACGAGGGGCAGTTGGCATTGTCTGCCGTCCCATACAGCAAGGATATCGGGGATATCGTAACGCTGGATGCTGACGGGGTTTTCGAATGCATGCTGGAAGCCGGCAAACAGGCTGTCGCCAAAGCCGGGAAACCCATCTCTGCCATAGGATTCAGTACAATCTGGCATAGTCTCCTGTTTACGGACGAGCATCTTCGTCCCCTGGGGCGCGCCTGGACCTGGGCCAATACCCAGGCTTCAGCTACCGCTTCTTCCGTCAGACAGGATTCGGAAACCGCTTCATATCTGTATCAACGCACAGGCTGTGTTCCGCACAGCCTGTTTCCTCTGATGCAGTACCTTCATCAATTGAAAACCAAGCCGGAACTTGCAGACCGGAGGATCTGCCTTTCCTCCCTGTCTGCTTATCTTCTCTACCGACTGACCGGAGAATATCGTTATTCCCTCTCCAATGCAGCCGGAAGCGGAATGTTGAATATCCATACCCTGCAATGGGATGAGGAAATCCTGTCCCGGTATGGGATTTTTCGGGAAAAGCTGATTCCTCTGTGCGAACCGGACGATTCCTTTCCTCTATCCCGGGAAGCAGCCGCCTACATGGGGCTTCCCGTAATTCCGGTCGCTGCAGGCGGATCAGATGGGGCTCTGAACCAGATCGGAGCCGGTGCTCTCCTCCCCGGCCGCATGACATTCTCGGTCGGTACATCCGGGGCTATCCGAGTCTCCTCTCCCTACCCGATTCTGCCCGATCATCCTTCTACCTGGTGTTATTATGCTGCAGAAGGACTCCGCATAGCCGGCGCAGCTACCAATGGCGCATGCAACAGTGTAGACTGGTTCCGGGCGCTGGTCGGCAATCCTTCCTTTGATTCTCTGGAGAACGCTGTCCGTACGGAAAAGGACCGTCTCCGGGAAGCTCCGATCTTCCTGCCGTTCCAATGGGGAGAACGCTGTCCCGGATGGAATGACAGAAGGCTGGGCGGTTTCATCAATCTGCACGGGGATGACACGCTGGGTACCTGCTATTATGCGGTCCTCGAAGGCGTGCTGATGAACCTCAAGCACTGCTTTACGATACTAACGGAAGTCGCCGGTATGCCGGATGTGATTTACCTTTCCGGCGGAATTGCACATTCCTCCATCTGGCCGCAGATGGCCGCTGACATATTCGGCAAGACCCTGATGCTCTCCGAGATCGAGAATGCATCCTGTCTGGGGGCTGCCGCACTTGCCCTGAAAGCAGCAGGCGGATTGGAAACACTGACAGATTTTACCCCTCCTGCCGGCATTCCCATAGTACCGGATGCGGATCGGGTTATTCTCATGAACGAGAGATTCAAACAATATCTTTCTGCTTATGAAAGGGAAAGCTGAAATGCGTGAATTAGCTGTTTACCGGGATGGGAAAGGATTGGGCGGAAACGAATTCCGGGAAGCCGCCTTGTCCAGTGTACAAGACGAATTGGGGTCCGTCCGGAAAGTGCTTCTCATCCCTCCGGATATTACCAGGATCCATTCCAGAGCCGGTCTGCTGACCGAATGGTATTATGATGCTTTCACCGGATCGGGTGCTGAAGTGGATATCCTGCCGGCTTTAGGATCTCACCTGAAAATGTCCGGCGAGGAACTTCGCCAGATGTTCGGAGATCGGATTCCCCTGGACCGCTTTATCGCCCACAACTGGCGCACTGATGTGGAAACGCTTGGCAGCATCGAGCAGAGTGTGATTGAGGAGCTGAGCGAAGGGAAACTGCACTATGATATTTCCGTCCAGCTGAACCGGCGCCTGCTGGATCCGGCCTATGATCTCATCCTCTGTATCGGACAGGTAGTCCCCCATGAGGTTGCCGGGCTGTCCAGTTACTCCAAGCATATCTTCGTCGGCTGCGGCGGAAGTGAAATGATCAACCGTACCCATTTCCTCGGTGCCGTCTATGGAACAGAGCGTATTCTGGGCGTAAAGGATACACCGGTCCGGAAAGTATTTGATCTTGCACAGAAGCGCTATGCCGATCCATTACCGCTGTATTACTGCATGACCGTGATCGGACGGGATGCCGAAGCAGGCGCCGTCAACGGCCTGTTTATCGGAAAAGGGACGGAAGCGTTTGACAAGGCTTCTGCTCTTGCACAGGAACTGAATATTGATTATCTGGACAAACCGATTCACAAAGCGGTCGTCTATCTCCAGAAAGATGAATACCGTTCGACATGGGTCGGAAATAAGGCTGTTTACCGGACGCGTATGGCCCTTGCAGACGGGGCCCGCCTTCTGGTCCTGGCTCCCGGTGTCCGCACCTTCGGGGAAGATCCGGAAAACGACAAACTGATCCGGAAATATGGCTACTACGGCCGGGAACATACCTTGCAGATGGTCGAGGAAAACCAGGATCTGGCGGATAACCTCTCTTCCGCCGCCCACCTGATCCACGGATCCTCCGACGGAAGGTTTGCGATCACCTATGCCGTGGATGAATCCCTGATGCCGAAAAAAGACATCGAGTCCGTCGGGTTTGCTGCAGCGGATGTTGCACCCCTGCTGGAAAAATACAATCCCGAGCACCTGCAGGACGGCTGGAACACGATGCCGGACGGGGAAGAAATCTTCTTTATCCGGAATCCTTCCCTGGGGCTTTGGATGACCCGTTAAGGAAAATGACAAAAGCCCGCTTCTCTTTCCAATAGTAGAGAAGCGGGCTGTTTTTTTCTTCAGATGGTTACCGCCGCAATACAGAGGCACGCCCTTTTCTTCAGATGCCGGAACCAGGATTTCAGATCCTTGGGACGGGCATCCCCGTCATTGGGCAGATAAAGCCTTTCCGGGTCCAGATTACAGGCCACATAATGGGCAAAGAGGCCTTTGTCCCAGCCCAGATACAGGAAAATCGCCGCATAGCGTCCGGTAATCCTTTTCCCGATTCCCGGGAAAAGCCGGACCCGCGCAGTCGGATACAGGCTGCGCAGAAAACGCAGGATTGCAAAGGGGTTGGTCCCCAGCTTCCCGAACAGAAGGGGGGCATGCGCCTGCGTCATGGCACGGTACAGATCCCGTTTCTTCCATGGATTCCCCAGCATCAGCAAAAGATTGTATACGGAAATCAGCCCGCAGCCGTTGCGGGCTACATCGCCCCTTTTCCCCCAGGGAAGGGAAGATAATTCATCCCTGGTCTGGTCCGTGATCCAGGCCGGACGGGATTCCGTTTTCCGAATCTCTTCTGTCATCTGTACGTTTCCTGATTTCTTATTATCGAACTGCCCGTTCCATCAGCGTCAAAGATGGATCCTCCGTATCCAGTACAGCCCGGATCCCTAACGGGAAAGTAGCTGCCTTCTTCCGGTGTCCGAAATCGTCGCATTTCATGACCGGAATTCCAAAGGCTTTGCATTCACGGACCAGCAGTTCACAGAGTTTTTTGTCTTTGTCCGGTGCATACGATCCAAACACAATCCCAACCGTCTGCTCCAGGA
Source organism: Clostridia bacterium (assembly GCA_017413675.1). The sequence continues at coordinate 9,468 of JAFPSR010000089.1, forward strand.
TCCCGGTCTGCTTAAGATGGTGCAGGCAGTGATCCACCAAACCCAGGGGCGCAATGGAAGCCAGATCTTCCAGAAACAGGATATACGGCTGTCCTTTTTCCAGACAGAGATACTCTGTTCCGGCCATCCAGGCAAAAATCTGCAGGTTTCCCCCTATCAGTTTGCCTTCTGCATGCCCGGGCAGGAGTACCTGCCAATCTTCAATCGGATACCGGTACGGACACAGGCCCTCCATTACCACAGAACGGAATACTTCATGGTTCCAGGGGTGCTCTTCGGCCAGATGTCCGGGCGACATTCCCAGGAATGTCACCAAACCGGTTTTCGACGTCACAGCATTCAGGATTGCCGTTCCCCCGCTCATGGAAGTCATTATTTTTCTTTCCCGGGCAAACAGCTCATAGGGAAGATCCGGAAACAGTTCGTTCCCGCAGAAGCCGCCACCGAACGTAATTGCCTGGACATCTTCCGAAACCAGTGCTTCCTTTAGGTCATCCAGGCGTTTCCCTTCCTGGCCGACATATCCCTTGACGGCACTGAAAATGTTCTTCATGGGTTTCAGTTGAAACCCGCTTTTTGTGAAACCTTTCAGAAGAGGTTCTATTTTGGGATTTTGTGTGGAGCAGGGAGCACACAGGGCAAAAGTATCGCCAGTTTTCAGGGCATTGGGAAGCAGCATGTTTTCTTTCCTTTCCCGGCCGGATAACCTCAGTCCGTTTCCTCCGTCAGGTCATAATAAGCTACCGTGTCTTTTGTGGTAACCCGGATACACGGCACTCCTCCGGAGGGAAGCAGGAAAAGCGGTTCCTCAGCCTGCCCAAGCTGCTGCAGGTAGAACGTATCCCCCTGTCTGCAGCCTGCAGCCCATCGTTCACAGGGTGTAAGCAGACGGATCCGGATCCCCAGCCCATCCGTCACGGATTCCACCTGCGGGACAGGACATTCTGGAAGATCCTCCGACAAATGGATATCCAGCAGGATGCCCTGCAGACGATCCTGCGTGTGGACCAATGCCTGTACACTGCTGTCGATCCCGATGAATTTTCTTCCGAGCAGCTGTGCAGCTTTCAGGGTCGTCCCGCTTCCGCAGAACGGGTCCAGCACAGTATTCTGCGCATTCGAGGAAGCCAGGATAATCCGTCGCAGCAGTTTCAGCGGTTTCTGCGTATTGTATCCGGTTCTTTCCGGATCCCGCTGCTGCAGGTGAGAAATATCCGTCCACACATCACTGGGGGGAACCAGTTCGTCTTCATAGTAGCGGTATTCCCTTCCATTTGTACGGATGGAACGGAAGATCCTGCCGTCTTCATCCCGGTTGATCTTCATATGGTTGGACCGTGCCGTCATCCGTTTTTCCCCAATGGCAGTCAAATTGAAGGTATGGGTATCTCCCTTTGCATAATAAAAAATGGTATCATGTTTCCTGGAGAAGTATTTCTGGGCACGTCCGCCCGTCTGATAGGTCCAGATAATTTCATTCAGAAACTGGTCTTTCCCGAAAGTATCATCCAACAGCAGCCGGGTGATCGCACTTGCCCGGTAATCGACATGAGTATACAGGCTTCCGTCTTCTTTCAGGACCCTGTGCAGCTGTGTAAATGTATCCCGCAGCAATTGTACATAGGTATCCTGATCCCACTGATCCGAAAACTGTTCAAACTTTTTCCCGGTAAAAAAAGGCGGATCCAGATAACTGAGTTCCACACTGTTTTCCGACAGTGTCGGAAGGACTTTCCTGCAGTCGGAAAGATAAAAATGGCCTCCCGGGCCCAGTCCCGCCTGTTTTTCCACACGAATGGGCATTTTTTTCAGCATCAAACCACTCTCCATGTACATAATTATATATGATCTTCCGAAATATGGCAAAAACGTTTCTGCCAAATACTGATTCCCCAAGGAGGTTTCCCCATGCAGGCACGACAGGCTGTACTTCTATCCCGTAAAATTCTGGAATCCGTTACCCCTCTGCATTTTGACTGCGGTACATTATGCCGAGCGCAGTGCTGCCAGCCTTTGGAAGGGGATGAAATTTCCGGCATGCTCCTGTTTCCCGGAGAGGAAAATTTCTATTCGACCTCTGCAGACTGGTACCGGCTTGTCCCTTCCCACCTTCCGGGAATCACCTTGTTTGTCTGTACCGGGACATGTCCGCGGGAAGAACGTCCCCTTGCCTGCCGGATTTTCCCGCTTCTCCCGATCATCCGGAAAGACGGCTCCTCCGGCATCCGTATGGATATGCGCGGCCACGGATTATGTCCACTATGCAGTCAGGGGAAATCTGCCCTTTCTCCCGATTTCATCCATGCCGTTTCGGAATGCAGCGGCATTCTGGCACAAAGTGAAGAAATCCGCGCCTTTATCCTGACAATTCAGAAGGAGGAAAAGGCAATCCGGGATCTGCTGAAATCATTGAACAGGCCGATGTCCTGATACGGAACTCCGATATGGGCGCCCTCTTTTCCGTCCAAAAAGAATATCCCCAGACCGATTCATCAATCTGCGTCTGGGGATTTTTCTGCGCAAATCATCATCTGATTTCCGTGCGCAGTTGCTTAATCTGTTCTTCCGTCAATTCGAGCATCTCGGCAAGCTGCAGTATAGCTATCCGATATCCGAGATCCTGTGTATCTTTCTTTTCATAGGAATAATTCCCAACAATCGCAACAGAATACCCTTTTTCCCGGAGCCACTTGGCTGTTGCTGCGTGATACATCATCTGTGCCCTCTTCTGATGGTAATCCGATGTAATAATCGTGATCGAATCGATCTTCCGTTCTGTCAGAATTGTGAGAACGTTGACGGCATTGTCTTTTGTCGTCCTGGCCTCCTCTTCCGCTAGTATCCTTTCCGGCTCCACACCGCAGATATCCGTAAGGTAATCTTTCATCAGTCCGGCTTCCGTATGCCCTTCCGGATTATTGGTTCCCGTAGCCCCTCCGGTACAGATAAAAACGGAATCCGGGAAAGCGCGGGCGGCCGCGGCCGCGGCATCGCACCTTCCTTTCAATTCATCCGTCATCTCTCCGTTTTCCAACTGATATCCCAGCACTACGAAGGCGTGCCTTCCGCGGACCGGGATTTCCCTTGGATCATCTTTCCCATATACCAGAACTCTGTAGTCCGGATTCAGATACACTTCTTTCCAATGCTGCACAATGGATGACGCGCACTTATCCTGCATGGATTCTGCGTAGTCGTCCATGGTTTTTTCCGTTTCCGGACCCGGTGCAGATGCATATGCTGCCATCCGGGAAAGCAGTTGTACATAGGCTTCCTTCTGCAGTTCTCCCGCCGGTTCTTCGTTTTCTTTCGGAGTAAAAGCCAGATAATCCATGGATGCCCATCCTTCCAGATCCTGGTAGCGCACTCTGTACCAGTTCCCATTTCTTTCATATACCGCCGCTGTTGCCCCGCCGGGCAGACTGCCGATTCTGGCATATACCGTTCCCGGACCTTTCCGAAGGTTCAGGGAAGTCTTTGCAAGGCATTTCACCGTACCAATCGGTTCTGCCTCCGGAGGCTCTGATGGGACATCCGACAGAGTAATCTTAAGATACCCTCCGGAAGCCCAGCCGTACCGGTTCTGATAGCACACCCTGTACCAGTTCCCATTCTTTTCATAGACCGGCACCTCGGTACCTCCGGGAAGAGTACCGACTTTCGTATAGGAAGTACCCGGACCTGAACGAAGATTAAGCACGCTCCGGACAAGACATCTGGCCGTACCGATGGCGTCTCCTTCTGCCGGTACCGGATCCGGAGATCCCATGGATACCTGCAGATAATTCCCAGATGCCCAGCCGTACCGGTTCTGAAAGTAAACCCTGTACCAATTCCCGTTCTTCTCATAGACCGGTACTATGCTCCCTCCAGGAAGGCTTCCGATTCTGGCAAAGGAAGCACCGGGACCCGATCTGAGGTTCAAAGAGGTTTTTGCAAGACATTTGGCCGTACCGATCACTCCTGCATCTGTAAAAGCCCGGGCTTCCCGAAGGGGTACTGCAGCAAGGATTGCAGCCATTAAGAAAAACAGTATCACCGTCTGAAGCCGGCCCACCCTGTTCTTTCCTGTCATTGCCATGGATTCCTCCTCTGTCTCAAGGTGTCAGGTTCTGTATGGACAAATTATAGCAAATCGTTTTGTTTCCCCGCAACTGTTCCAGACTGCCGGAACCATACAGTTTCCCGCTTGCAGAGAGAAAGTCCGGAATCCCCCGGAGGATTGTTTCATTTGCATCCAAGATACACAGGCTGTTGTCCTTGCCCGATATCCGAAAATATCGGACGCGGAATAGTTAAAGAATGCGCAAAACATAGGTTAATTCCATCAAAATATTGTTTATTCATGCATGATATGCATTATAATGATCGTAATATGAAAGGAGGATTGCCCGATGAAAAGCGTTCCTTTTACCAAAGAACAGATCCAGAACATTATCAAAAAATACCCGACGCCCTTCTATATCTATGATGAAAAAGGAATTCTGGATAATCTGCATAATCTGCAAGACGCTTTCTCCTGGAATCCTGGTTTTCGTGAATATTTCGCAGTCAAAGCCCTGCCGACTCCGGCAATCCTGCGTCTGTTGATGGAGGAAGGATGCGGTCTTGACTGTTCCAGCCTCACCGAGCTGATGCTTGCCGACCGTCTGCAGGCCAAAGGCGAAGATATCATGTTTTCCTCCAATGCCACCCCTGCAGAAGAATATGTCTATGCCAGAAAGCTGAATGCCATTATTAACCTGGACGATATCAGCCATATCGAATTCCTGGAAAAGAACGGCGGCATCCCGGAAACTATATGCCTGCGTTATAATCCAGGCGGTGAACTCATGGTCGGCAATAATGTCATGGGCAATCCCGGAGATGCCAAATACGGAATGACCCGGGAACAGCTTTCCCTGGCTGTCTGGCGACTGCTCAAACTGGGTGTCAAACATTTCGGACTGCATGCTTTCCTGGCCAGCAACGTTACAGATCCGTATTATTATCCCTATCTGGCAAACCTCCTGTTTGAAACAGCTGTCGAAATCCATAAGGAAACCGATGCTCACTTCTCCTTCATCAACCTGTCCGGTGGAATCGGGATCCCCTACCTCCCGGATCAGAACAAGGTCGATATCTCTCTGGTGGGGGAACGGGTTCACCGTGCATATCAGGAGACGATCGAGCAGGCCGGTATGGATCCCATCTCCCTGAAACTGGAACTCGGCCGCTTTATCACCGGTCCTTACGGGTATCTCGTCACAACGGTTCTGCATGAAAAAAACATCTATAAACACTATCTCGGCTTGGACGCCTGTGCTGCCAACCTGATGCGCCCTGCCATGTACGGAAGCTATCATCATATCACAGTCATGGGCAAGGAAAACCTTCCCTGCGATACCAAATATGATGTTACCGGTTCCCTTTGTGAAAACAACGACAAGTTCGCCATCGACCGCATGCTGCCGCATGTAGATATCGGGGATATCCTTGTTCTTCACGATACCGGGGCTCACGGCCACAGCATGGGTTACAACTACAACGGCCGCCTGCGTTCCGCCGAACTGCTCCTGCATGAAGACGGAACCGTGGACCTGATCCGCAGGGCGGAAACCCCGCAGGATTATTTCGCCACAATTGAAGGATTCTGATCGAAAGCGGGAATTTGCTTTTTTCGGTTCTTTCTTTTACAATATCCAAAAAAGGAGGGATGCTTCCATGCGTGGGAAAATTCGCGGGAAACTGCTGGTTACCACTGTCATCTTTGCTGTTGTTATCGTACTGATCGAAGCCTTTGCAGTCTACTGCATGCTTTCCGGCACGGATATGATCTATGCCCGTATCATTGCGGTCATCCTGTCCCTCTTCATCGCATATACGATACTGCGTGCATTATTCCGTTCCGCCATCCGCAAGCAGGGGGAACAGGATGACAATGAACGATTTGGGGGGCGTGCCTGATGTCGGTTCGAACCAAAAAGATAGTTACAGTGCTTCTGATTGCCCTGATTGCGCTGGTTTTATTCGGGTGTATGCCCGGAAACGAGAAATATCTGGATAAACCAGCCAATTTCTTTACCGGGATCTGGCACGGCTGGATCGCCCCCATCTCCCTGATCCGGAGCATTGCCCATATTGCCCCGATCTACGAAGTTAATAATACAGGCTGGGGATATGATTTGGGGTTCTATATGGCCGTTATTTCCGGGTTCGGAGCCCTAAGCCTGACCAGAAGGAAAAGAAAGTAGGTAATTTTATGCATAAACCCATTCTCTATTTCATGCTTCCGACCTGCCCGTACTGCCGACGTGCCAACCAGTATCTGAAGGAACTGATGGAAGAAAACCCCGCTTTCCGTGAACTGGAAATCCGGACGGTAGATGAAAGCCGGGAAGTCGATTTCGCGAATTCCTATGATTATTACTATGTTCCAACCTTCTATGTCGATGGAAAAAAGATATGTGAAGGTGTTCTGGAAAAAGAAGACGTACGCTCCGTACTTGAACAGGCAATTTAAACAAAGGTACAGCGCTTCTCATTCGGAAGCGCTGTTCTGTACAGAAAGGTTTTCAGATGGAACCCTATGTGATTCAGACCACGGATCTTCGATATGCCTATCCCGGGCGTGAAGACAATCCCGCTGTCAACAATATCAATCTCAATATTCGAAAAGGTGAATTTCTTTGTATCATCGGCCATAACGGCAGCGGGAAATCCACCCTGGGCAAGTGTCTGAACGGCCTGTTTCTGCCTACTTCCGGATCTGTCCGGGTCGACGGGATGGATACCTCCAATGAACAGACCATCTTTGATATTCGTCAGAAAGTCGGTATGGTTTTCCAGAATCCGGACAACCAGATTGTCGCCACAGTTGTCGAAGAAGATGTCGCATTTGGTCCGGAAAATATGGGGATCCCCCAGGATGAAATCCGCCGGCGCGTGGATTCCGCTTTGAAAAGCGTACAGATGGAACAGTTTGCGTTAAATGCCCCGCATATGCTCTCCGGAGGACAGAAACAACGCATTGCCATAGCCGGAACTTTGGCAATGCAGTGTGAAGTAATCATATTCGATGAACCGACTGCCATGCTGGATCCCAACGGGCGGGAGGAAGTCATCCGGACCATTCAGCGGCTGAACAAGGAAGACAGGGTAACTGTGATCCTGATCACCCACTTTATGGAAGAAGCCATGCTGGCTGACCGTGTCTGTGTCATGGAAAAAGGGTCGATTGTCCTGGAAGGTACACCCAGGGAGATATTCAGCCAGGTCGAGAGAATGAAGGCAATCGGGCTGGATGTGCCCCAGATGACGGAATTAGCTTATCGCCTTCGCAAACAGGGGCTACCCCTGCGCGAAGACATAATGACAGTAGAGGAGATGAAGGACGCGCTATGCCAATTGAAGCAAAGCATTTAAATTATGTCTATATGCCTGATTCTCCATTTCGTTCCACTGCCATCACAGATGTAACCTGCCAGATTCACGATGGAGAATTTATCGGCATAATCGGGCATACAGGGAGCGGAAAAAGTACTTTTGTACAGCATCTGAATGCCCTGCTGAAACCAACATCCGGAACTGTGATTCTGGACGGAGAAGACATCTTTGATAAAAAAAC
>JAFPSR010000090.1 GCA_017413675.1 Clostridia bacterium
GCAGAATTACACTGTAGCCATCTCTTGACTGAGAAATATAAGCGGCATCCAGGTTAGTCCAGCCGTAATCGTTATCGGTGAAGTTAGATGAAGCACCTATTGCGTCATAGAAATCCGCTACAGTGGCAGCATTGTAATCCTCGATTCTGTCTCTCAGATAGTTGATGACATTGATTGCGTCAGCTCTTGATTCTAAACAGATTTCAGAAATATCAGTGGAGTTTCTGGTCGCAATCTCACGCTCACGTGTTTTTGTGGACTTGGAACTGCTGATAGCATTATATGCAACTCTGCCGTCACCTCTTCTTCTGGCTACAGGGTCACGATGAAACCACCGGATGCAGCGACCCTGCTCAAGTTTATCGGGCCGCCGCTTCTGCATTCCTTCCGGACTTATCTGGGTATGACGCAGGAACAGGCGGAAGAGGCACAGCGGATTTACCGGGAACGGTATACCACTGTGGGTATGTATGAAAACAGGGTCTATCCCGGTATCCGCACCGTGCTCCGAACACTCTGGAAGCAAGGGGCCAAGCTGGGAATCGTGACCGGAAAGCCTGCCTATCCGACGGGTAAAATTCTGGAGCATTTCGGTTTTGACCGTTTTATTTCCAAAGTGGTCTGCGCATCGGATGCCCGGGCGGAGAAGGAACACCTGATCCGTGAGGCTTTGCCGGAAGATTGCGGCGAGGCCTGGATGGTGGGCGACCGCTGCTTCGATATGGAGGGCGGCCGGGCGGCCGGGGTTCATACCCTTGGCGTTACCTATGGCTACGGCAGTGAGCAGGAACTGCAGGAAACCGGCGCGGAAAAGATTGCCCATACCCCCGGGGAAATCCTGGATATTCTTTGTCCGGAAGCCCAGCCCGGGCGCGGCGCTTTCCTGTCCGTGGAAGGACTGGACGGCAGCGGCAAAGGGACTCAGATTGAACGGCTTTCCGACGCCCTGGACCGCTGGGGCTTTGAAGTGGTGCATACCCGGGAACCCGGCGGTACCCCTATCGGGGAAAAAATCCGGGAGATCCTGCTGGACCGGGAAAACACCGGAATGACGGATGTAACGGAAGCTTTGCTGTATGCGGCTTCCCGCGCGCAGCATGTGCGGGAAAGGATCCTTCCGGCCGTGGCGGAGGGCAAGGTGGTGCTCTGCGACCGGTTTCTGGATTCTTCTGTGGCTTATCAGGGCGGCGGAAGACAGCTTGGGATTGACAAAGTGCTGGAAATCAACGAACCTGCGGTGGACGGTGTTCTGCCGGATCTGACGGTTTATCTTGATATCAATCACCGGGAAGCGCTTCGCAGACGCTGCGCGGCCAGCGAACCGGACCGGATGGAGATGGAGGCGGACAGCTTTCATGCCCGGGTGGAGGATGGCTATCACCAGCTGATTGCCCGGAATCCTGAACGCTTTGTGGTGGTGGACGCCGCGAAAACCCGGGACGAGATTGCAGCGGAAATACGGGAGAAGGTTCTGACCCGCCTGATGAGGGCTGAGGAATGAGTGAACGCATCGTTGTCGGCATGAGCGGAGGCGTGGATTCCTCCGTTGCAGCCCTGCTTCTGAAGGAGCAGGGCTATGATGTTGTAGGCGTCTTTATGAAAAACTGGGAGGAAGAGGATGAGAACGGCACCTGCACCGCAGAGGAAGACTGGCGGGATGTACGGGATGTCTGTGACCTGATCGGTATTCCTTACTACAGCGTCAACTTTGCCAGGGAATACTGGGACCGGGTTTTTTCCTATTTCCTGAAGGAATACCGGGCAGGCCGTACACCCAATCCGGATGTCCTGTGCAACCGGGAAATCAAATTCCGGGCATTCCTGGATTTTGCCATGACCCTGGGAGCCACCCGCATGGCAACCGGACACTTTGTCCGTACGAATGAAGCGGGACAGCTGCTGAAGGGAACCGACCCGAACAAAGACCAGAGTTATTTCCTGTATATGGTGCATGCGGAACAGCTGAAGAAGGCTGTTTTCCCTGTGGGAGGCATGACAAAGGGACAGGTGCGGCAGATCGCTGAGGATCACGGCCTGCCGGTCAGCAAAAAGAAGGATTCCACGGGCGTATGCTTTATCGGGGAACGGAATTTCAAGAAGTTCCTGTCGGAATACCTGCCGGCGCAGCCGGGGGATATGGTTTCCCCGGAGGGCGAAGTGGTGGGACGGCATGACGGTCTGATGTATTATACCCTTGGCCAGCGCCGGGGACTGGGTATCGGCGGCCGGGGAGACGGCCGCAGCTGGTTTGTGATCGGCAAGGATCTGAAAAAAAACCGGCTGCTGGTGGCCCAGGGAGAAGATCATCCCCTTCTCTACAGTACCCGCAGTATCGCGGAAGATGTGACCTGGGTGGGAGAAGCGCCGATCAGGGAAGGGGAAACCATGACATGCATGGCGCATTACCGCTACCGCCAGCCGGACCAGCCGGTGGAGGCTACCCTGCGGAACGGAAAGCTCCTGCTCCATTCCCTCACACCCCAGCGGGCGGTTACGCCCGGCCAGAGTGCTGTTCTGTACAGCGGGGACGTTTGTTTGGGCGGCGGCATTATTACCGAAATCCTTGATGCGGGAACAATATGATGCCGACGCCTAAAGGTGGGCGAACCTCTGAGGGCAGCCAGTAGCTGAAATTCCGTCAGAGGTGAAGTCAACCGAAACAAGCGATCTGTCCAGTGGACAGTTGCGCCGATTGAGGTTGCGGATATTATCACGGAGGTTGTTGATCCGGGCAGTATGGATCCGGATAACAGATTAATACTTTGGAGGGACCACCATGGAAAAAAAGAAGAAACTGGCTCTATCTACGCAGATCTTTATCGCCCTGGTACTGGCGATAGGCGCAGGTATCGCGCTGACGGGAAACCCTGATTTCGCCAAAAGCTACATTAAACCCTTCGGTACGATATTCCTGAACCTGATCAAATGGATTGTTTGTCCGC
>JAFPSR010000091.1 GCA_017413675.1 Clostridia bacterium
AGAAAGAACACATAGGGATTCGCGCATACCCATGCATCCCCCGGCCAGTACCGGAACACACGCATCGGCAGACGCTGATAGATGTAGAGTGGAAACACGCAGGTTCCCGCCCAGCAAAGAAAACGGTTCCCCGTCTTGACTTTCATAGTCGCGAGAATGACTAAAAGGGCGAAAGCAATGCTATGAACGTTATACGTCAAGCCTCGGAAGGCCGGAATCCACCGCTGGAAATGCAGGAACAGGAACACCGCCAGCAGCAGACCGAAGACCGGCAGATAATAGCGCTTGGCGATCCGTGTGAATCTGTCCTTGAACAGGGATAGGCACATGCCTGCCGGATAGCAAAGCATCGTATTGTACCACCACTGCTCGCCATGCTTCAGAATCGACAGGAATGCTTCTCCCGCAAGGACCAGGGCCGAGGTCAACGCCACCATCTTCCATCCACCGTGCGGGAAGATCCTGCCACTGATCCAACTGACCAGATAGCACAATAGAACGACGAAGATGTACCAGTTGCTGTTCCCCACCGAATCCCAACCAATCAGGGAGTATCCAACCTGCTTCAGGCTCATGGCCTTGCCCATCACGAGGTTCAGGACGACGAATACAAGCACGGCCACATCGAAATTCAGCAGCGTGTTCGCTATCCTCCGGCGGGGGAACGAGTCCAGGTACGGTTTTCCCTTTTTTTGTACGGATTCCATCACGCCGTAACCGGAATAGAACAGGAACATGACAACGACCAGTTGCCCTAAATCGTTACACAATCCGTAACCCAGGGCATCCCATCCGTTTTCAGGCAGGAAACCGGCATCATAGGTAACCTGCAGCGCATGACGGCAAAACACCAGCAGGATGAAAAGTCCCTTGACGGTATCCGTTTGTCTCCGCTCCAGGAAATCGTCGAAAAAGCCCGAGCTTTTTGTTTTGAGCCCGAAAAGCAAAGAACTGAATATGACCAGATAGAAAACCAGCATGGGTCAGTCTCACGCTTCTCCCAGAATGCTGCGCATAATGTTTTCACAGGCGGTACGGCCATGAGGAGGCAGAAGATACTGCCGCTTGAAAGCCTCCCGACGCGCTTTCAACGGGTCGTTCCCGTTGATCACATCCTGGATGAACCTCTCGATGTCCTGGATGTCCTTTCCCTTGTAATGCAGGTCGAAAGCCTCCTTCGCATAAGGGATCATATTGTCGGCATGGGCATCATCGCGCACCAGATACATGGCGGGACGGTCCATATACATGTACTCCACGGTAAAAGAGCCGCAATCGTGGATCAATGCATCGGAATGCTTGAACAGGGACAGGTACTTTCCCTGCTCGACATGGCTGCATCCGGGCTTCTCCCATTTCCGGAAGTATGCCTCCGCCTGTTCCTCTCCCCATAACCGGGCCAATTTGATCCGCAGGAAGGGATGCGGCTTGAAGACGAAATACACCTGGTCCCTGTACTTGTCACGGAGTTCCAGCATGGCGTCGCAATAATCCAGGAAAGTGGAATACCCGATTCCTTGCCAATGCATCTCGGCAATCGTGTGGTGCGGGGAATAGATGATCCGTTTTCTTCCGTCGGAAACCGGCCAGGGATCGGGCAGGTCTTCCTTCGGAATCAGCAGTTCGTCCATGACGGGCGTTCCCGTCACCGCATACGTGATTCCTTTGAGCCGATGCACCCGGGCCCAGGATTTCCGGCAGCTCTCATTATCCACGAACTGTCTCCAGCACAGAAGATGCACGCGCTGATTGACCACCCAGTCCTCCGTGATCGTGCCCAGATAGTAAGGAATGACGACGAAGAGGATACTCCGATTGTTGTCGATCCTGTGCAGCTCCTGCGTTTCCTCCTGATAGGGTTTTTCAGGGACGAGGAGGTCCAGGTCGACCTGTTCGGAAATCGTTTTATCCGAATCCAGCAAGGTGTAGGCATATCCTTTCTCCTCGCAATAGTCCATCAGCGTACGCTCGGCGCCCAGGTACTTCAAGCTGGGAGAAATGCAGATGACCGGCTCGAAGCGGGGATGCGCCAGCATCGCCCGGTACAGGGATTCACTTTTCCACTGCGACAGTTCCTGCAGAAGGAACCCGAAGCGGATCTTGTCTTTCCGCCGGATCCGCCACATCTTCAGGGACAGCCAAACATGGAACAGCGTCCACTTGAATTCCTTGATTACACGTTTCATGGTTCCCGCTAAATAAACTGCACGCTGGAATAATGAGGCTTCCGGGCCTCGACGGGAGGCAATTCCATATAATTCCCATACCGGCGGGTCAGGAAAGCGTC
>JAFPSR010000092.1 GCA_017413675.1 Clostridia bacterium
AGGAGAATTAAAATGACACAGTTTCTTTGCACACGGAAAGAGCCGATTGTTACCGTAAAACAGGGAAAACTCCGCGGGTATTTCTTTGACGGGGTTTACCGTTTCCTGGGAGTTCCCTACGCTAAGGCAAAACGTTTTGAAATGCCGGAAGAGCCGGACTGCTGGGAAGGCGTCCGCAATGCGCTGGCATACGGCAAGATCTGCCCGATCCTGCATGACCCGACCCCGGACGACGAAGTAATCGTCCCGCACCGGTTCTGGCCGGAATCCGAGCATTGTCAGAACCTGAATGTCTTTTCTTCCAGCCTGGATCCGAATGCGAAAAAGCCGGTTATGGTCTGGTTCCACGGCGGCGGGTATTCTACCGGTTCCGCCATCGAGCATGTGGCCTATGAAGGAGACAGTCTGGCCAAATATGATGACGTTGTTACGGTCTGCGTCAACCACCGGCTGAATGTATTCGGTCATCTGGATCTCTCTGCCTTCGGGGAGAAATTCCATAACTCCGTCAATGTGGGGATTGCGGACCTGGTTGCTTCCCTGCAATGGGTCAAGGAAAACATCGCGGCATTCGGCGGAGATCCGGATAATGTAACCATTTTCGGACAGTCCGGCGGCGGCGGAAAAGTCACGACCCTGGGCCAGACCCCTGCAGCGGACGGTCTGTTCCATAAGGCAATTGTCATGAGCGGCATCTTTGAGTTCGGCCGCAGCATGCCCGAAGCCGACCCGAAGGAATTTGCCCTGGAAATCCTGCACCAGCTCCATCTGGGCGATGGGGATATCGAAAAACTGCAGAAGGTCAATTACCGTCTGCTGATCATGGCGGTCAACCGTGCAGTCAATAAATTCCTGCGCAAGGGATTTACCGTGAACTGGGCACCGCACGCCAATGACTGGTATGTCGGGGATCCCCTGGAAGTCGGATTCCGGGATCATTATCTGACCATCCCCACGATGATCAGCACCTGCCTGGCCGAATTCAGCCGGCGGGATGACTTTACGGATAAAGAGAAAGTCCCGGTGGCAGAACGCGAAGCCTGCATCAAGTCCATCTACGGCGAAGAAGTCGGACAGAAACTGCTGGATCTGTACCGTAAGGCATATCCAGGCAAAAACGAACTGTATCTGAAGGATGTCGATACGGCTTCCCGTACCCCGTCCGTAAGATACGCCAAAGAAAAAGCGGCAGGTTCCGGTGCCGTTTACCTGTACCTGTTTGCCAGCTCTATCCCGTATGACGGCGGCAGGGTGCCGTGGCACTGCGCGGATATCCCGTTTGCTTTCCATAATGCCTCTGTTGTCCCGTTCACGTACTGTGTACCCAACCATGAACTCTTGGAGAAACAGTTTGTCGGGGCGTATGTGAACTTTGCCCGCAGCGGAGACCCGAATAACGAATACCTTCCGACCTGGGGCGCGGTAACCCCGGATTCCGCTCCCACGATGGTCTTTGATGAGAAGTCCGAGTGCAAGATTGACTTCGACGCCGAACTGTTGGAATATAAGAAAGCCAATACCCCGCCCTTCAAGTTTGAAATCCGGATCCCGGAGGAAGACGAAGAAGAGGAAGGACGTGCCTGGCTCTATTAATCCAAAGGCTGAAACCCCTATATAAACACCATGCCCGATCGGGAAACCCCGGTCGGGCATGTGTGTATGTGTTTGGATTCCTGTATTACAGGTTCTTGAAGGCTTTCAGCCATTCATGGGCAATCAGTTCATGGCCTGCTTCGGTCGGATGGACACCGTCAAACAGCCAGTGGGACGGCGGTGCGAGTCTGCAGGCATCATCCAATACTTTCTGCAGGGGGATGAACAGAGTACCGTTCTTTTCCGCGACGCGTTTTGCAGCCGCGGCACGCAGCGGGACTTCCGTGGAGAACCCGGCCCATTTGGAAGGATCCTCTTCCACCTGTGTCGCCCGCCCGGGCAATACAAACGGTTCCAGTATCATGATCTTCGTTGCTGGAAGCGCTTCCTGTATTTCCCGGATCATCCAGTCATAGACCCGCTCAAACTTGTCTGCGGCAACCCCATTGGGATCTTCCCGCAACCCGTGCCAGACATCATTGACGCCGAGCAGGATGCTCAGAATATCCGGTCGGATGTTCAGGATATCGCGCTGCATGCGGGCATACAGATCCACTACACGGTTCCCGGAGATCCCCAGGTTGCGGATCTCATACTTTCCGGGCTCTTCATAGTTCAGCCGTGCTTTCAGAAGAAGCGGGTATCCGCTTCCCATCCCGTTGGGAGCTGTCGGTTCTTCCTTGTTCCGGCGGACATCCGTAATGGAATCCCCCTGGAATAGAATCTTGATCATTCTTTTATCCTTCTTTGTGTTTACTCGGAACCGTTATGGTTCCGGCAGGAATCTTTATGGAATACGGGTTACGATGTTCCCGGTACGCGGCAGCGGGGTGCGGTTCGGAAGGCCGTCCGGAGTATCCGGATACCCGACCACAATGGCCCCGTATACCTTTTCCTGATCCTGCAGCCCCAGCTTCTGCAGGAACTCGGTCATGGGCCCGTTCTCGTTGAGCCACTTCAACTGGTTGACCCAGCAGGATCCCAGATCCAGGGCATTGGCCATGAGCATCATGTTTTCCAGGGCACAGGCACAGTCCACCAGGTTGTTGCTGTAGGAACTGACATTCGCCGCGGCAATCAGGACCGGTGCATGGAAATGGAACACATAGGGACCGTTCTTCGAGGCACGGATGGAATTGGCCATGGACCTGTATATCCCAGGGGTGATTTCCATTTTGGCAAACTCGGCTTTGGCCAGGTCCGCAATGTCGGCTAACACCTGGGGATTCTGGATGACCAGAAAATGGGTGGTCTGGTTGTTCCCGCCGCTGGGAGCATACCTTCCGGCTTCCAGTACCTGGAGGAGTTTTTCTTCTTCCACGGGCTTATCCAGATATTTCCGTGTACTTCGTCTGCTTTTGATAAATTCGAGCATATTTTCCATAGGTCAGGCTCCTGTCTGTTCGGGAAGATAGGTGGTAATGGGGAAACTTCTGCGGACACAATCCCGGCCGTCATCCAGGGAGGAAAGTTCTCCGTCTGCAATCATCTGCACCATCAGGTTGCCGATGGCGGTTCCTTCCACGGGGCCGGCTTCCACCGGGATCCCGCAGGCGTTTGCAGTCATCTGGTTCAGGTAGGCATCCTGGCTGCCGCCGCCGACAATCCGGAGTTTTTCATACTTCTTCCCCGTGACTTTTTCCAGTTTCCGGATATAATCCCGGTAGCAGGTACTCAGGGAATTATAGACCGTCTTGACTACCTGGCCGATCTTGGTCGGTACGGCCTGGCAGGTTTCCCGGCATTCATATTGAATTTCCGTAATCATGCTTTCCGGGGCCAGGAAGCGGGATTTGTCAACATCTACGCAGGAAGGGAAATCCGCGTATTTCTGCGCTTCCGCAATCAGCTCCGGGAATGACCATGTTTTTCCGGAACCTACCCGGTGTTCCCGGCCTTCCACATAATTGACACCGTTCAGCTCCCTGCGCACGCTCTGGATAATCCAAAGCCCCATGATGTTCTTCAGATACCGGTACCGTTTCCAGGCACCGCCTTCATTGGTGTAGTTGGCCAGACGGCTTTCTTCTGTTGTGATCGGCTCTTTGTTTTCCACACCGAGCAGGCTCCAGGTCCCGGAGGAAAGATATACGGAGGTTTCCCCTTCCCGGGCAGGAACGGACAGATAAGCGTTCCCGGTATCATGGGAAGCGGAGAGGATGACATCCGTATTAAAGCCCGCGGCATCCTGTACGTCCTGTTTCAGCCCGCCCAGGTTTTCGCCGGGCATGGTGATTTCCTGGAAAAGCCCTTTCGGGAAGCCGAATTTCCCGATCAGTTCATAATCCCAATCGCAGGTGCGGACATCCAGAAGGCCGCTGGTGGATGCAGCCGTATACTCGTTGGTCATTTTCCCGGTTAAACGGTAAACCAGGTAATCCTGGATCATCAGAAGACGGTATGCGTTTTCCAGTTGTTCGGGATGCTCCTTCTTCTGGGCGCCCAGCTGGTAGATCGTATTGAAACGCATCTTCTGGATCCCGGTGCGCTGATAAATTTCCTGCGGGGAAACGATCTTCTCCATTTCCTCATCGATACCGATCGTCCGCGGATCCCGGTGACAGACACAGTCCCCGACCAGGTTCCCGTCCGTGTCCACCAGAACATAATCGCAGCCCCAGGTATCGATGGAGAGTGATGACGGGATTTTGCCAAGCTCTTTGCAGACCGCAATCCCTTTGACAACATTCATATAGAGCAGTTCAGGATCCCAGCAGTCATGACCGTTGCGAAAAACCTGCAGATTGTCAAAGCGGTAGATTTCTTCCAGCACCATTTTCCCGTCCTGCAGAGATCCCAGAATATGCCTGCCGCTGCTGGCTCCGATG
>JAFPSR010000093.1 GCA_017413675.1 Clostridia bacterium
GAAACCCTGATCGTCAAGAACGTACAGCGGGAGAAATTCCCCTTCCGTCTCAACCCTAAAGATATGGTGGCCAAGGAAGCTATTGTACCGGCATTCATCGTCCTGCTGGTAGCGATCGGGTTTACGTCCATCAATGCTTTCTTCTATGTCTATGCGGAAGAGTACGGCATGAACCGTACGCAGGCCAGCTGGTTCTTTACCGTCTATGCGGCGGCCTTGTTTGTCACCCGGCCTATCATCGGGAAGCTTACGGATAAGCTCGGTTTTGTGAAAACCGGTTCCGTTGCGATAGTCTTGACGGCTGCCTCCCTGGTCCTGATTGGTTACTCCATTTACCTGCACAGTTTTTGGTTCCTGATGGCCGCTGCCCTGGTTATCTCCTGCGGATACGGAGCGGCGCAGCCGGCCCTGCAATCCCTGTGCATCAAGTCGGTTTCTGCAGAACGCCGGGGATCCGGTTCGGCAACCTACTATATCGGGATGGATGCCGGTACAATTATCGGCCCGATTCTCTGCGGTATGGTCGCAAAGGAAGTGGGGTATACGCCTTCCATGTGGATCGTGGTGGCAATCCCCGTACTGGTCGGGGCTGCGGCGGTACTCCTGTTCCGGAAACAAATCAAGAAGATCGAAACGGATTTTGCCTCCCGTACCGAAAAAGCCTGAAGTTCGTAAAAATGAATAATCCCGGGAAACCGGAAAGCAAAAACGCCCGGATGGGCGTTTTTGCGCATCTTTGTGCTACAATACAGGCAGGGAATGCCGGCCCGGCTGAAGGGCAGACGGGTTAGAGAAAGAAGGACGGATCCATGTTGGAAAGGCTTACGGAAGAGCAGTTCCGCTATAGCGGCGGATTTGAGCAGTTTGATTTCCAGGGAAGGAAAGCCGGGATCGTGTATCCGGAGAGGATGCGGGAAGATGCCGGCTGGGCAATGTATACGGAGTACTTCGGGGTATTCCCGTATGTTGCGGAAGCACTGCTCAAACGGGGCTTCTGCATTGTGCACTTTGAAAACAGCAACCGGTGGGGCACGGAAACGGATATCCAAACCCGCTGGGCTTTTGCGGATTTCCTGGAACAGGAAAAACACCTTTCACACCGATGCATCCCGATCGGGATGAGCCTGGGCGGGCTGCATGCGATCAAGTTTGCCTCTGTCCATCCGGAACGTGTGGCTGCCATGTATCTGGATGCGCCGGTCGTGAACCTGCTCAGCTGTCCCTTTGCCTACGGCACGGCGGAACGGCAGGAAAAAATGGTTTCGGAATGCATGCAGGCACTATCGCTGGCGAAGGAAGAGGATATTCTAAGCTACCGGGAACACCCCCTGGATTTCCTCCCGGGACTGGTGAAGGCACGGATCCCGGTGGCCATGGCCTACGGAGATGCGGATACCGTGGTTCCCTATCCGGAAAACGGGGCCTTGATTGAAAAAATGTGGCGGGAAGCGGGTATCCCGCTCCTGGTATGCGGGAAGCACGGGTGCGGCCATCATCCGCACGGACCGGATGATCCGGAAGAGTTTGCAGATTTCCTGGAAAGATGGACAAATGCATAGAACAGGAATAGAATGGTGCTGTCAGCGGACAAAACAACTACATTGTGGCTTTGTCAATTTATGGTAAGGATTGTAAACAGGGGGGACACACCTATGAAAAAACTGATTTCAGGATTTCTGGCTTTGCTGATCCTGTTGTCCTTTACCGCCTGTGCTCCCTCCGTGCCGGCAGCAACGGGAAAACCCGGGGAGCCGGGTGCGGAAAAGTGGGACGAGAAAGAAAATCTGCAGATTCAATATCCAAGAGGGGCTGTGGACTGTATCCTTGTGCAGACAGAAGATTTCCAGATAACGGCCTCCGAACTCTGGTATAGCGAAATCAAATACGGAGAGGATGCGGGGAAAAGGATACTGACCCTGAACTGTGAACTGACAAACCTGACAGATCAGGTCCTGGAATTTCGAACAGGGGATATGGTCCGGGAGATCCGGCCGCAAGGAGAAACAGATATAGTGGAATGCCTGTCTTTCGTGTGCCGGAACTGGAACCACCTGATTGGAGATACGCAGGACTGTTTTCTGGGACCCCGTTCGTTTACGGTATTAAAGAAAACAGATATCGGCATCCCGGAAGAATACAGTTTTGACTGGTATGCGTCCAGAACCATGCCCTGCCGCAATATTCGGAAAACCGGGGATGTACCGGGAACACAGGCACCGTAAATACGGACAGGGAAGGCCGGAGCAGTTGCGGGAAAGTGAAAGGAGTTCCGGTGGATGGAGATGATCCTATGGGGTCTAATCTTTGTACCGGGAAGAGGGCAGGATCGTATAAAACAACAGGAAAGGGTTCCGGAACGAATGATCCGGGGCCCGTGTTTTTTTCTTGCCAATGCAGGGGGACTCATAGTATTATTGGTTTTGGTTTTATAACGATTCTATGTCCGGGTCAGGTTCCGGACAGATATTTCGGAGGAAGACGTGAAAAAAGGAATTGCATTGATCATGACCATGGTGATTCTGTTCACCCTTGCCGCATGCAGCACATCCGCACCGAAGGAAACAGATAAGCCGCAGGAAACGGAAGTCCAGACGGCGGAAACGCCGACAACACAGCCGACCCAGGAACCGACTCCTGAGCCGACGCAGGCACCGACGCCGGAACCTACGGAGGAGCCGGCAGCGGATGGGTACCAGTACTCCAAGGTTGTCCTGGCGGAGAACGAATATTACCGTATGGAACTGCGCAGCCTGTATACCGAACCGAATGCGGACGGCACATGGAATGTGACGGCGGAAGTGGCCATGATCAATACCTACGGGGAAAAATACCTCCTCTTTGATCCCGGCAAACAGGGAGTCGGATATGAGCCCGGCCGCGACTGGTTCGAGCCGGACAAAGCCAAGTTCATGGCCTTCCGTTTTACCAGTTCCAGCAAGGACCTTTCGGGAATCCAGGGGGAGTTCAGCTATGATATCGACGGCTTTACCTGGGACGGCACATCCGCATCCCCGCTCTTTAAGCAGACTGTGAAGGCGACGCTGCAGCTTTCCAAAGACAATCCTGTGGTCAATTCGCAGATCATAGACAGATAAAACCCAATGGGATATTTCTCCCGGCTTTTCAGCCGGGAGTATTTTTTTGCCCAAAGATGGATAGGAGATGCGGCTCCAATGTTAAATTTCCGGTTTTCATCGAATTTTGGCGGAAAAATTCAGCAATACATATATAGGGGGATCTTTTTTCGAACCTTGAAAACTGCATACGCAGTCATCGGATACGTTCCCTGTAGAAGGAGGGATTCCGAAGCCTGTGCCGCACGCGCGCGAGGACCCGGAAGGCGAGCGGGAACGCGGAGCGGCAGGGGACCGGGCGGCACCCGGCCCCGGCGATGACCTTTACAGGGGATCATGATACTTTTCTACGGAACCGGCGGAGAACCCGGCGGGGGTGAGACCCATGGACCTGGCAGCCGACAGGCGTCCGATGACTCCCGTCTGCGCGGGGACGCGGCGATAACAGCGCGGAATCGAATCAAACAACAGGAATTGTTTTTTATAAAGGAGAGATGGAATGAAAGGAAAAGCCAGAAGATGGACAGCCCTGCTTTGCGCGGTGGTACTGAACCTGCTCCTGCTGGTTGGGTGGAGCGCGGGGATTGCCCTGGCGGAAGGGGAAACCCGGGAAGCCTACATGATCAGCTTCCCCCGGGACGGGGATGCGGTGCAGGAATACAGCGAGGAGATCTGGGGACATCCGGCTCGTTCCTTTATGAACGGGTGGAACACGGACGGCAATACACGGTTCGTCGTCCATGCCCAGGGGGATTATACCGGGCAGGTCTGTTACTGTATCGAACCGGGCGTGAACCGGAAGACCGGGGATGTCTTTACCTCGCAGGGGGAAGACTTCTGGGAAAACTACCCTTCCTCATATAACCGGACGATTGACCCGGAAACCATCCGGGACCTTCTGGGGCGGATCCTTCTGTACGGCTACCGGGGGAACGCGTCCACGGCCTGGCGTTCACAGAACAGTGCCGATGCGGATAAACTGGCGAAAATCATGGCGACCCAGATCCTGGTCTGGGAAACGGTGGTCGGGGAACGGGATGCGCAGTTCCGGCATGTATCCCCGGAAGGAAAGGATGCGGTCAAAACCATGATCGCCGATAAAAACCCGCTGCGCGACAGGTTCCTTGCCGAGTACGACCGGATCGCGGGCAAAGTACAGAACCATACGGTCCTGCCGTCCTTCATGGCAGGAAAAGAGGGGGATGCGCCGGCCGTAGACCTTGTCTGGGACGGGACAGCGTATTCCCTGACACTGACGGATGCCAATGGGGTCCTGGATGGGTTTGCCGTGGAAACGGACGGGGATGCTGTCCGGGTGGAAAAGAGCGGGAACACGCTGGTGATTACCTCCAAAGAGTCCATTACGCAGACAGTCGGGATCCGGGCCGTCCGGGAACAGGAGCGTGCGGGACTCCTGGTCTGGACGGACGGGAAGATCGGACCGGACGGCGGGCTGCAGGATACGGTGACCTGGCTGCCTTCCGTCAGCGATACGGTTCCGGCCTACCTGAAGGTCCGGGCACCCGGCGGGGAAATGGTGATTCAAAAATCCTCCGAAGACGGCCGGGTGGAAGGCATATCCTTTACGGTGAAAGGGGATGGTTTTGAGGAGACCCTGTCCACGGACAAAGATGGGATGATCCGGATCGGGAACCTGACGCCCGGTACCTATACGGTGACGGAAAAGGTCCCGGACGGGTACGCAGAACAGGAAAGCCGGACCGTAACCGTGAAAGGCGGGGAGACGGCAGAGGCGGTCTTTGCCAATACTCTCCTGCGCGGCACAGTAAAGGTCCGCAAGACAGCGGAAGACGGGATGGTCGAAGGGGTCCGCTTCCACCTGTTCGGGACATCGGATGCCGGCATCCTGGTGGACCTGTATGCGGAAACGGATGCGCAGGGCGCGGCGGAATTTCCCCTTGTGCCTGTCGGGAAAGCCTACACCTTGGAAGAAGTGGAACCGGATGCCCGGTACCGGAAACCGGAAGCAAAGCGGGTCGCGGTCATCGGGAATACGGCAACGGAAGTATCTTTCCGGAACGAACTGGTCCGCGGCAGTGTCCGGGGACTGAAAACGGATGCGGAAGGCACAGTCCTGCCGGGAGCTCTGTTCGGGCTGTTCCCGGCAGGGGAAACCGCGTTTACGCGCGGCAATGCAATTCAAACGGCGGTTTCGGATGAAGCCGGCCTGTTTGCTTTTGCGGACCTTCCCTTCGGGGAGTACCTGGTCGCCGAGATCGAACCGGCGGAAGGGTATGTCCTGACGGATGCCGTCTATCCCGTCTCCGTCCGGAAGGACGGGGAAGTGGCGGAAGTCGGCTTTGAGAACCGGCCAATCACGGGAGATGTCATTCTGACCAAAGTGGATGCGGACTATCCGGAAAACCGCCTGACCGGCGCCGTGTTTACGGTCTATCTTGACCTGGATAACAGCGGCACGCTGGATGACACGGATCCGGTAGTCGGGAACATGACGGAAGAAGAGGTAGGAATCTATACCCTGCGCGGCCTTTCCTACGGAAAATACCTGCTCCGGGAAGAAACCGCCCCGGCAGGATTCCTGCTGGATGAAAATGTTTATCCCTTCGGGATCGAAAAGGACGGGGAAGAAGTGTCCGTGGAAACCGAAGCCGGGGTCGGTTTTCTGAACCGCCCGGTAACGGGAAAAATCCGGATCATCAAAACATCTTCGGATAAAGTTACAGAGGGCTTTTCCTTCCGGATCGAGGGGACGAATCCGGACGGGACGCCCTTTACGGCAGAGTATGTCACCGATGCGGAAGGGATCATCGAAACGGATGACCTGCGCTGCGGGACGTATACCGTAACCGAAATCGAAAACGGGAAGACCAAAGGGTATTATCTGCCGGGGCCGCAGACCGTAACGGTCACGGAAGGTATGCAGGAAATTACTTTCCATAATGAGAAAATCCCTGAACCGGAAGATACCCCCAAAACGGGGGACAGGCATGCCCTTCTCCTGTGGGGGACGGTTGCATGGATCGGGGTGCTCGGCCTGGTTGCCGTAGGCATCTTTACGGCCAAGAAACGGGGGAAGAAGCATGGGAATTAAGCAGATCCTGGGCATAGCCCTGCTGGTCCTGACGCTTGCCGGGCTTGCCTTCCTCTACCTGCGCAGGAACAAAAGGAAGTGAAGGGTTTATGCAGGACACGGACAGACTGATCTGGACTTCGAACCCGGACTATGAGGAGTGGAAGCAGGACCTCCTCTCCCATATGCCGGGCGAGAGCCGGGAAAGGCGGATGGACATCATGCAGAAAGCCAACCGGGACCTGCTGGAACTGGAAAAGGACGCGCTGTCCCACACTTACCGGGAGAAGATCCTGGTGATTGCGGACCTGGGGCTGTGGAACGGCCGTTTCCCCGGGTATTCGGAACTGGAATCCGGGAACATCCGGGACTGCTTTGTCCCGAACCGGGACAGCCTGTCCGTCTGCTGGTTTGTGGACCGGGACGGGGATCTGCGGTGTGAAGATATCCATCATGACGGGACCAACCGCTACCTGTACCGGGTCTGGAAGGAGAACCTGAATCCCGAAGATAAGGAACTCCTTAAAGAAAAGATCTATTTCGGGGACTGTACCCGGCGGGACATCCAGAAGTATACCCGCAGACTGGGGGATGAGATCGGCAGGGTATACGGCTGGGTTTTCCCGAAGGAACGGATGGCAAAAGGGGGCGAAGCCAGATGAAAACAACGATTATATTTATCGATGAGGATACGCTGACCCGGGAAGAGATCGAGAGGATTGCGGATGAAGAGACCGACGAACAGGGATGAATACAGAAGGGAACTGGCTGAGACATTTGCCGGGATCCTGGAAGAAAAGGGACTGGAATGGAAAAAGGAGTGGCAGGGAGATGCCGGGATCCCGGAAAACGGAATTACCCGGGCAGCCTACCGTGGATGCAACGCGTTTGCCCTGAGCCTGGCCTCCATGGTCAATGGGTACAATGATTCGCGCTGGGCAACCATGACGCAGATCGTGGACAAGGGGAACCGGTACCATCCGGGGGAAAAGTGGCAGCTGAAGCAGGGATCCAAGCCGGCGTATGTGGAGTACTGGTACCCGTATGACATCCTGCGCAAAAAGGCACTGACCTGGGAAGCCTACCGGGCGGAAATGAACAGCGGGCGCAGCGCGAAGGACTTTACCTTCCATACCGTCTATAAGGAAGTGTTCAACGCGGCGGACATTGAAGGCTTCCCGCAGAAGGAACAGGCCAAGGCAAAAGACATCCCGCAGGATGAACTGGTCGGCCGCCTGGCGGATGCCATGGGGGTCGAAATCGAGATGGACGGCGGGAATGAGGCGTATTATTCCGCCCAGCAGGATACGATCCACCTGCCGGCTGCGGATGTCTTTGACAATGACTATGCCTTCAACTCCACGGCTTTGCATGAACTGTCCCACAGTACAGGGCATCCGAGCCGGCTGAACCGCCCGCAGAGCGCGCTGTTTGGGACGGAACAGTATGCGTATGAGGAACTGGTAGCTGAAATGTGCTCGTGCTTTATGGGAGCGGAACTCAGGATGCAGCCCAGTGAACGGCAGATGGAGAACCACA
>JAFPSR010000094.1 GCA_017413675.1 Clostridia bacterium
CTTTCGGGTTCAGGGAAAACCTGTCCGTGAAGGCACGGTAAATTTCATGCATGGGTTTGACTTTGCCCAGGTCACAGGAAATGAGCTTTCCGTCAAACAGGCTGCTGACGGGGAATTTCGGCCAGTAATCATGCTGCGCCTTGCTGGCGTTACTGAGCAGGTAAATCCCGTATCCGGCATTCTTCAGGCGCTGTACGAGATTTTCCATCCCGGGAATCATATCCCGGGGATACGCCCAGTCAAAGAGCAGACGGTGCACCGGCTCTTTCAGGCGGTCCGGGAACCTTTTCAACACCAATGGTTCTGCTGTTTCCTCGGTCAAAACGCCAAGGTCCATCTGAGCCCATTCAATGCTTTGAAACAGTTCACGCAGCACCATCCGCCGGTCTTCCGGGTCATGGATCCCCTCCCGGTCCATAAAGCGATCGGGATCAAACATAACCAGCACTTTTCCCATATCAAAGACAATATTCCTGATCATTTCTTTCCCTCACTTATTTACGGTATAAAACGGCTTCCACGCAATCCCTTGGGATAGTGATTTTTAATCATGCCGTCTGTTCCTTTTCCCCAGCCCAGATACAGTCCCCGGTATTGTATCAGTGTCCAGCCATCTGCTTCCGCATCAATCGTTTCCCCGGCCATATACCTGCATGCATCCTCGGGCGAAACATTGATCGCAGGCATTGCGGGCGGCTGGAAACACAATGCCGCGGCGTGATCCGGAATGGCAATCTTTCCCCGGATTTCACCAAGATGCAGGCCGGCACGAAATACTTTGATCCCCTTCAGGTCCGGCAATTCCCGCATGCTGACGAGCGTCTTTCCAAAAAGGTGTGTTGCCTTGGGAAATGAGGGAAAAGTGTTTTCGAATGTTCTCCTCAATTCGGATGAAGGAACAGGTAATGATTTGTCCGGTGTCAGACAGGGTTTTTCGTCTCCTCTTTTTCTGAGTTTCGCGGCAAACTGGCCCTCCCCTTTGATCCTGTGCGGCCAGCATGTATACATACCCTCAGGAGCATCAATTCCGGGAAGATAAAAGGATTCCAGCTCAAATTCCGGAAAAGTCTGCAGGAGCCATTGGACGTTCATCTCATTTTCCAGGGGATTATAGGTACAGGTTGAATAGACAAGTCTTCCTCCAGGTCTCACAAGCCTGACTGCCGCAGTCAGAATATCCTTCTGTCTTTGCGCGCATCCAATGGATTTTTCAAGAGTCCATTCCTTTCTGGTTTCCGGGTCCCTTCTGAACATTCCCTCTCCTGAACAGGGCGCGTCCACCAAAACCGCATCAAACAAACCGGGCCATTGATCTGCCAGTTGTTCCGGAAAGGCACACGTTACAACCGTGTTGGAAAGTCCCATGCGTTCCACGTTCATGCTCAGAACCATGGCGCGTTTGGGGACCGGTTCATTGCACACCAAAAGACCTTCCCCGTGCATGGCACAGCCGATTTGTGTCGCCTTTCCTCCGGGCGCCGCGCAAAGATCCAGGATTCGCTCTCCTCGTTCAGGAGCCAGTATCGATGCCGGAATCATCGCAGCAGGCTCTTGAATATAAAATGCCCCCGCCTCATGAAGTATGGAGGATCCGGCTTCAGATTCCGTATCCAGATAGAATCCGTTTGTTTCCCACAGAATCGGTTTGCCGGCCACAAATCCGGATACTGCCTCTGCAGGCTTCAGAGGATTCAGTCTGATCCCTCTGGGGGCAGGTTCTTCCAATGCAAGCAAAAAAGCGGGCAGCTCATC
>JAFPSR010000095.1 GCA_017413675.1 Clostridia bacterium
GTCGGTATCGCAGTAGATACGGATCTGGTCGCGGAACTTGCCGCCCAGCATCTGCCAGATCGGGATGTTGTAGACACGGCCTACAAGGTCCCACAGAGCAATTTCCACAGCGCAGACGCCGCCGCCCTGACGGGCACGGCCGCCGAACTGCTTGATGCGACGGAAAATCTTATCGATGTTGCAGGGGTTCTCACCCAGGATCACACGCTTGAGCATCAGAGCGTAGATCGCATGAGCGCCGTCGCGAACTTCACCATAACCGCATACACCCTGGTTGGTATCGATGCGGATGATGTAGTAGCAGCGGGAACCGTGGGGGCGGACTTCAGCTACTTTCATGTCCGTGATCCGAAGATCGGCGGGGCTGGAAGCAGTGTTTTTCAGATTGATATCCATGGTTTCCTCCTTCTCGGTTTGATCTTACGATCAATTATGAGATTATTATAACAAAATCAGATTTCCCTCTCAAGCGATGAAACTTGGACGGACAAATGGAAATCATGTAAAATTTCGAGGAATTCCATATTATGGCTTGATGTAGTGGGAAATCTGAGTATGAAATGCGGACTGTCGCAGATTGTTAACTTGCATTTGAAATGGCCTATGCCTACAATAACAGGTAGATTCTCCCGTGTGTTGATACCATGGGTAGAGCGGGATTCCGGAAGGGGCGGACAGGACAGATGCGTTGCAGATACTGCGGAAAAGAAAATTCCTCCAGGGCAAAAGTCTGTTCCGAATGCGGACGCCGGCTTCCGGTCAGGAGAAGAAACCGATTCCAGCGCCTGACAGGCATTATTGCTGCCTATTTCCGGGAGAAGCCGATCCGCCTGTTTATCCCGGCGGCGTTGGTGGCGTTGCTCCTTTTGATTGTATTTACTCTTCCCAAGGAGGCCAAAGAAGTGCCCGGGGAGGCTTCGGTTCCTTCCGCAACTGTACCCCGGGAAACTGCAGAGCCGATTCGTCTTTCCACAACCCAGCTGGTTATCACCATCGATGATTTCGGAGAACTGCGTGCAGAGAATACATCCTCCCCGGTCCGCTTTGAATGCTCGGATGAGGAGGTTGCCATTATTTCCCAGGATGGTGCTGTCAAAGGACTGAAACTCGGCAATGCGGTTATTACCGTGACAAATGAAAAAGGGGCTGTTGCCCTTTGCAATGTGTCGGTTGTAGAACCGTTTGCCCTGATCGGCTTCCCGGATCTCCCGGAAAAGCATGCACGCAGTTACGGATACCGTTTGGAAGGAAAGGTTACTTCCAGATCCCCGCTGAAAACGATACGGATTGATATTTTTGCCCTGAATGGGAATACGGAATCCGCTGTTCCGGAGGTTACGGCACAAGTGTCCTGGGACAGTGGGGAAGAGGTTCTGGAGTATGACCTGAATGATCCGGTAAGGAACCTGAACCAGCTTACTTCTTTTAAAGCGCTGACACTGGGACAAAAGCGCTTCCGCATGGTGGGAACCAATGCAACACATACCGATTATGTCCTGTATGAACGGGACTTTCAGGTTTATGAAAAGATTCATCCGTACGCTTCCAGTCTTCCGGCAGATGATTATCCCTGCCTGGCACCTTCCGAATGGGGCGATTGGATTACGTGGGAGGATGGACTCCACCACAATATCGACCCTGTGTTTATGGGAAGACTGGCTGCCTTTGCCAAGGCGCAGGGAAAGAAACTGAAGATCAATTCCGGTTTCCGTACCCGGAAAAGGCAGGAAGAGCTGTACAGTGACTATCTCCGGGGAAAAGGGAATCCGGCAAACAAACCGGGAACCAGCTGGCATGAATTCGGCGGAGCGGTGGATGTGGCAGACTGGGCACGGGATGTGAAGGAAAGCGTATATAAGAAGTTCGGACTCTGTAAACCGGTCAGCCGGGAAGACTGGCATATCCAACCGGTGGAAACCGTGCGGATGAGTAATAAGGAAGCATTCTATAATGCTTATTCATCCGCAAAGTATCCGAAGTGGAGCAGAGACTGCTACATGAAAGTCTAGAGCGGAAGGAAACCTGCGTTCCGGAAAAAGGAGCGCAGGTTCTTTGTTTTGCAGAGAAAAACAGGTGGGGATAGAAAAGAGAAAAACAGGTGGGGATAGAAAATAAGATAGACAAGCTTCTGCGGGGTATGTATAGTAAAACCAAAGAGTCTGCGAAGCCTGTATGGACGGCTGTGACAGACGGCAAAGGATCTTGGAAGAAACGGAGGACAGGAGTATGGCAAAGAAAAAAACAGGGGATCTGATTCGGGAAGCGAGAACAAAAGCCGGATTATCCCAGGCTGCCCTGGCTAAAGCAACCGATATCAGCGCTTCGGATATTGGAAAAGCCGAAAGAAACGCAAAAGAACTGACAGCCGCACAGCTTAAGGCAATTGCAAAAGCGACCGGTGTTACGCAGAAATCCCTTCTGGAAGCTTCTTCCGGGACATCCGCAAAAAAGCCTTCGGCAGGCACTGCCAAGAAAACGGAAACAGCAGCCAAGAAAACGGGCTCTTCCGGCATGTCACTCACGAGTGCGGAAAAGAAACTGGTGGAACTGTATCGAGCAGCTGATTCGGAGACCAAACGGGCAGCTACGACACTTCTGAAAGAAGGTTCCTCCAAGGATAACGGAATCCTGAGCAGCATCCTGGGAAGCCTGACCGGAAACAGTTCTTCCTCTTCCGGCAGTTCCGCCTCTGCGTTGAATACAATCATGGATCTCCTGGGGAAAAAATAGAACAGGAATGCGGTTGGATCCCTCCCTGCCCGAATGAGGCCGGGAGGGCTTTTTTCTCCATAAGGGAATGGAGGGAACTGGTTTTTTGGAAGCCGGTATGCTATGCTTGAGACAGGATCAACAATAAATATCAACGGAGGAACCAGATCATGCTGTTCTTAGGTACCGGCGCTGCCGAACTGTATCCAAATCCGTTCTGTGACTGTGAAACCTGCGAAAGAGCCAGACGGGAGGGCGCGATCCCCAGAAAACGTTCCGCTTTTATGATCGATGAGAATAATGTCATTGATTTCGGACCGGATATCCTGGCTGCATCCATGCAGTATAATGCGTCTTTTGCCAAGCTGGATCATGTCTTTATTACCCATACCCATGAAGATCATCTGTGTTTTTCCAATATTACTGCCCTGACCATGGCGGCATTCAGGACCCGGTGGCCGATTTCTTTCTATATGAGTCAGAAAGCATATGAATGGACAAGCAGGATGATTGAAACGCTGACAGAGTATCCTGCTGTCTATTCTATGAATCGTTTGCTTGAAGGCGGACGCGTCAAACTCTGTCCGGTTACGCCCTATACCTCTTTCCGGGTGGAGGATATGGAAATCACGACGGTGGAAAGCAACCACAGAGCGTCCAAGGGCGAATTTGCCCTGAATTATCTGTTTGACCGTGGGGAGAAAGGGAAACTGCTGTATGTTCTGGACAGCGGCTTATGGAGTGAAAGGAATATTTCCTTCCTGTCCGGGGCCGGAGCAGATACCCTGGTGATGGAAGGAACGCGGGGAAGTGAACCGGAACCCAGGGAAGGGACCCATCTGAATGCGGAGCATTTCCTGGAACAGGTAGAAAACTTCATGCGCGCAGGGATCCTGAAACCGGATGCGAATATCTATGTTACGCATATCAACCAGGTCAATCATTTTTCCCACGAAGAATACCAGGCTTACTGTTCCGCCAACAGCCCGTATGCAATTACGGTGGCTTTTGACGGTATGCATATCGATCGGTAACCGAATACTCCTGGTCCTGCGGCCGGGAGTATTCTTTACCCGCAGGTCAGATTCATTATGGAGACAGATATGGAGAAGATTAGTTCATTTGCACAGTCCATCCAAAAAGAAATCGGCAAAGCAGTTGTCGGCAAGCAGGAGGCAGTGGAAGACCTTCTGATTGCCCTGCTCTGCGAGGGGCATGTACTCCTGGAAGATGTTCCCGGCATCGGAAAAACGACCCTTGCCCTGGCCTTGTCCAGATCTCTCGGCCTGGATTTCCGGCGGATCCAGTTTACCCCGGATGTACTGCCCGGAGATGTCACCGGGTTTACATTGTTTGACCCGGCAACCGGGGAAATGCGGTACCGGGAAGGCGCCATCATGGGGCAGATTATCCTGGCAGATGAAATCAACCGGGCGAGTCCCAAGACACAGTCTGCGCTGCTGGAAGCGATGCAGGAAAGGCAGGTAACGGTGGACGGGCAGACGCATCCGCTGCCGCACCCCTTCCTGGTTCTTGCAACCCAGAACCCGATTGAATACGCAGGAACCTTTCCTCTGCCGGAAGCGCAGCTGGATCGTTTCATGCTTCGACTGAATCTGGGGTATCCTTCCCTGGATGAGGAAGCGCAGATTTTAAACCTTCATGGTTCTTCCGTTCCCTTACAGGATGTAGAGGCTGTCCTTTCGCCGGATGATCTTGCGGAATACCAGCAGCTCTGCCTCCAGGTCCATGTGATTGAAGAAGTACGTTACTATATTGCCGCCCTGTGCCAACGGACCCGTCACCATCCGGATCTGCAGCTTGGGGCTTCTCCCCGGGCTACACTGGCGCTTTATCAGGCATCCAAAGCATATGCGCTGCTGAAAGGGCGTAATTATGTAGTACCGGATGATGTCAAGCATATGGCTCCCAAGGTCCTGTGCCACCGCCTCTTCCTGACGCATGAGGCAAGACAGAAGGAAACATCCGTCAGGGATGTTCTGGATTCACTGTTAGCCACGGTACCTGTTCCGGTGCTTACCGGGAAATAGAACCGGGGGCCCATCCACAGAAAGCGCCTGTCCATGCAGAATATTTCGAAACAGCTGAATACGGATGCCATATTAACCTCCGTTCGGGCATATTTTTCCACGGAGGCTAAATTGCTGCGCAGACAAAAGAAGAAGCAGAAAGACATCCGCAGAATGCCGGGAACTCATGACGGTGCCTGGGTTCGACGGATCCTGCCGGTCGTTTTTTTTGCTTCCCTGCTCATGGCTTTGTACAGCGGGAACAGGATATTATATGTCCTTTGCACAGTGCTTGGATCTGTGTATCTGTGTGCTTTGGCGCTGTGTGTATATACGTTCCTGGGCTTTACGTTCCGACAGACACTGGAAAGAAATCTGATGCGACGCGGGGAAAAAACTGCCTATACGATTACGGTGCATAATGAAAGACCGTTTCCGTTCGGCAGGATCCGTATGCAGCTGATGCTTTCAGATCCGGAGAACTATCCGGTTTATGCCTGCGCGTTGGCGCCCCATACCAGTGCCGAAGAAACCTTTGAGGTGGTGCCCCCGGCGAGGGGAATCTACAATGTAGGTCTTCGGACGGTTGAAGTTTGGGATTCCTTCGGATTGGTCCGGGTACGGATCCCGGCACACTGGTCCGCCTATCTGCGTCCTGTCCGTCTGCAGGTTTTGCCTTATGTGTATGATGATTCTTCTGTCCGATACCCGCCCGGCACGCAGGAAAGGCAGATGGAGGGTTTGCTGCACGGGAGCGAAGAGGTCAATTCTGTTTCCGATCAGCGGCTGTACCAGCCGGGGGACAGCCTCCGTAGGGTTAACTGGAAACTGTATGCCCATACAAAAGAAGCTTATGTGCGCCTTTTTGATGAAGATGCACTGCCGCCTGCCCAGGTAATCCTGGATACGCAAAAACCATCCCCTTTGCTGGGGGAAAAAACGGTAATGCTCCGGCAGGATGTGCTCTGTTCTGCGGCAGTCAGTATCCTTTCCCAACTGCGTGCGCAGGATGCCCCGGCTACTCTTCTGGTAACGCACGGGTCCGGCCAGGTTCTGCATCCATGCCGTACTGATGCGGAATGGGATACCCTGTACCGGCACATGAGTTATCTGCGGTTTGACGGGACTTACCCGATCCTGTCCGTAATTAAAAGCCTGCCGTTTACGAATGGAGGCAGCAGGACGCGCAGACTGACCTACCTGATTACTGCATCCCTGGATGCATCCGTAGGTCAGTGTGTGCAGGAACTGCGGAAAAGAGGTGCACTGGTACGGGTTTTGCTGTGTGCCGGTGAAAAGGAAAACGAGAATTACGAAACGGTCCGCAGGTATCTGTCCCGGATGCATGTGGCTTGTACGGTGGTTTCGCAGACAAGCGGACCGCGCAGCGGATGGGAGGCGGATGGAGAATGATCCGATTCCTGCGTGCTTCTGTCCGAAAACTGGAACCGTTCTCTTTTGCCGTTCTGTGCGGATTGTTTGCGGGAGGACTTTTATTCCTGTGGAGCGAAGTCCTTCTGTTCCCTCTGTCTTTTTGGGCCTGTACCGGGTACTGTATTCTTTTATGTGTCCTGATCCGCCTGCTGACATGGAAATGGCAGGTGTTTGCAGTCTTTGCTTTTCTGATCTGGCTGAGTATCTCGATCTTTGTACGGAATTTTCCGGAAACGGCCCAAACAGTCTGGAAGGTGGTCACCGAGGTTCTGTCCTTCTCCTGGAATTACCTGGTCGGGGCATACACGGAATTGACTCCTCTGCAGGAAGCCTATCTTCCGTATACAGCCCTTCTGATGGGGGCAGGACTCAGCCTGGCATCGTATGTTGTCTCTCAGTTCCTTCCTTTAGGGCTTCCGGTCATGGCGGCCGGACTGGGAGTGAGTGCATGGTTTGTTTTCCTGCGGAACCCGCATAATGATCTGACCGGTTTTCTGGCGGGCTTGACGGCACTTCTTTCTTTCCTGCCGGCTCTGTTTGCACGCAGGATTACCGATGAAAGAAAGGGAAACCGGCTTTCACCGAAACAGGCTGCCTGGTACATCATTCCCTTTACAGTATTGTGTGTGGGATTGTTCTCGACTTTTGTTCCCCGGGACACTTCCGGAATGTACTTGCCGGCACTGCGTGCCCCTGTGCAGGATCTGAATGCGTATATCGGGGAGAAAAACGGGGTGACGGTTCGCCGGACAGACAATACATTTACCTACAGGGCGATGGGATACGGCAATGAAGCGACCGGTACATTGGGAGGA
>JAFPSR010000096.1 GCA_017413675.1 Clostridia bacterium
CTTCTCCTTTTCCATCCCGGTTACATCCGGCATATCAAACGGTTTGGTGCCTTTGGAGATCACCAGCCCGATGATCGTGTTCTCCGGGACCTGTTCCCCCGCATTCCGGTCCTGCGAGATGACCTGTCCGGCAGCGACGTTGTCGTCATAGGCTTCCGTAATCTCTGCCTTCAGGCCGGCTTCCTTCAGTTTCTCCAGGGCAACATCCTTTTCGTCCCAGATCACATACGGGACCGTAGAGATGCCGTTGACGGGGGGCACAACCCCCTCGCCGCTGGATACCGTCAGGGATACCGTCCCGCTGACCTTCATGTAGGATCCGCCGGGATGGTCCTGCAGGACTATGATGCCGGCATCGATATATTTCGAAACCACGCTGCCGGTTGTCGCCGCCAGCAGGTGCTGTTCCTCAATTGCCTTGATCGCGTCAGCGGAGGACATCAGTTCCACATCCGGTACTTCCACCATGCCGTTGGGGATGATGACTTTCCGGGAATAGCCGGACAGATCAATCACCCCGGTCAGGAGCAGGGCTCCGAATGTCAGGATCATGACCAGTGCGGCCGGCACGGCAATCTTCAGCCAGAGCGGCCAGGAGTAGAGGTCCAGCTTCTTGATGCGCCCACCGACGCGCCTGACCGGCACATCGGATTCCAGTTCCCGGATAAATGTGGGCACATCCGGCGTCCGGTCTTCAATCCGGACATTCAGGGCATTCAGGATCGCATTTTCCCGGTTCTGGGAAATGTTCCGGGCCAGGACATGCGGCTCCACCAGGATATCCTTGTTCTGGTTCTCAAACTTGGCGCGCCTTTCCATGGCATCCGGCGGAGTTTTGCCGGTAATCATCTTATACAGCACGGCAGAGAGGGCGTAGACATCCGTATACGGTCCCTGGTCCCCGCGGCTGCGGTACTGTTCTTCCGGCGAATATCCCGGCTTGATAATGACCGTCAGGCTTCGGCTGTGGGAGGTCGTCGCATACCGGGAGGCGCCGAAGTCGATCAGTTTGATCTCCCCCATCCGGGTAATGAAGATATTGTCCGGCGCGATATCGCGGTGCAAAAGCCCTTCCCCGTGCACTACCTGCAGGGACTGCATGACAGGCATCAGCATGGCAACCGCATCGTCCTCCGGGATGGTGCCGACCTGGTTCAGGTACTCCGTCAGGGTCATGCCGTCCAGATATTCCATGATGATGTAGGCCGTGCCGTTTTCCTCGAAAGCATCAAAGATCCGGACAATCCCGGGCTCATTCTGGAATTTGGCCAGATGTTTTGCCTCTTCCACGAATTTCTTCAGTCCGTCATGGAACTGCTGGTTGCGGTCCCCGTTGAATACGGTAACCGTGGGGCTGCCGGGCATACGGGTGGAAAACTCGCTGGGCAGATACTCCTTGATTGCGACCTTCTGCTCCAGCCGGCCGTCCCAGCCGATATAGGTTACCCCGAATCCTCCGTACCCGATGACCTTGCCGACGATATACCGGTCATGCAGGAAACTGCCGGGTTCCATGTGAATGGCTTCCTCGGCAGGCGTTCCGGCAACATACCCGCAGTACGGGCAGACCCTGGTATCGTTTTCGACCATCTCCATACAGCCCAGGCATCTTCTGCTCATCTTTCCGTTTCTCCTCTGTCTGAATCCGTTTGTTTATTCAAATACAAATTTCTTGTAGATCTTCTTGATCGGCTGCAGGTTCCGTGTCTCCAGCTTCTTCAGGAAACAGGTTTCATTGATCGGGATCTGGCCGTCATTGCATTCGGTGATCATCAGTGTCGTCTGGTATACATTGCCCATCATCCAGGCCAGCAGCCGTTCCGCAGCAGCCTGCTCTTCTTTGGATCCCTTGCCGATGCTCCATTCATAGGTGTAACGGCATACGATCTTGGAACCGTTCGGGTAAACACAGGCTTTGGCATAGTTGGTCAGCGTGCTGCGGAATTCGTTCATCATCATGGTCGTTCCCAGCATAACGGGGGACGTATTGGCATAATTGTCCAGGAAGGTTTCCGGCTTTTCATACTGCCCGGCTCCGAAGTTGGCTTCCAGCAGCTTTTCGGCGTTCTTCTGGGCTGCGATTCCCACATCCCCGAAATCCCCGGGACCCCGGAAATAGGATTCCGAATAGTCAATCTGCGTATTCCCGCTGGTAATGACATAGGCAACCGGGATTTCGATCGCCAGGGGAATTTTCTTCCCGTCCGGATATGCCCGTTTGTAGTTGTTAAGGAACAGGCATTCCTTGGCCTGCGGTGTCGTCATCAGGTGTGTCAGATCTCTTGCGCTTTTCATGGCGCTGATCGGGGCATCCGTGCTTTCAAACAGGTTCGGCATCTCGTTCTTCTCTGCCGCGCTGCGCAGGGCATCCGCATATTCCGCTTCCGGAATGGCCTGCAGCGTAATCTTCACATCGGGGAACTTATCCTCGAAATCGTTCTTGATCGACTGCATCGCCGCTTCCTCCGTGGATCCCTCGGCAACCGAGAACCAGACGGAGATCGAAGCCGCATCCAGGGCGTTTTCCTCATACTCCTTATAGAACAGACGGGATACCAGCAGTCCGACCGCTACCAGGAACACCGCTGCCAGTGCGATGCCGGTGAACCGGCGCGCGCTGCGGCGTTTCTTTTCCTTGGCCAGCGGGATGACCTTTCTTTCCCCGTTGATCGCATCCAGGAATTCATCCACACTCTTAAAACGCAGATGGCGCTCAATAGCCATTGCCTTCATGACGGCATTGCTCAGGTTTTCCGTCACATACGGGTTCAGTTCATGCGGCGGAACCACCGTATCCTTGATTTTCCGGTTGGTCGATTCTTCCGGTTTTACACCGGTCAGCATGGCATACAGCGTCGCGCCTAGGGCATAGATGTCCGTCCATGGGCCGATATTCTTGCTGTTGTCATACTGTTCGACTGGGGAATAGCCGGGCTTGAGGATGATATCGATAACATCATCCGTAGTATCCGCCAGACGGGCTGCACCCAGGTCCATCAGCTTGATGCGGATTTCCTGTCCGCTGCAGATGAAAATATTGTCCGGGGCCACATCCCTGTGGATAATGCCTGCCGCATGCAGGGATTTCAGGGCTGTACCCACTTCGTTGGCAATCATGATCGCCAGGTCCTGCTCAACAACGCCGCCGTTCTGCCGCAGGTAATCATTCAGGGCAACACCCTGCAGAAGTTCCATGACGATATAGGCAGTCCCGTTCTCCTCAAAAAACTCGAAGACATTCGGGATACTCCTGTGGTTGCCGAACTTGGCCATGGTACGGGCTTCCGCCAGGAAACGGTCCTTCCGGTACTCAAATTCCGTCTGGACTTTCCGGGAAAGGATGACCTGTTTCTGCCCTGCCGCGCGTGTCATCAGTCGGGAAATGAAGAATTCCTTGACCGCGACAATGGCTTCCAGTTTCATATCCCATGCCCGGTACACGATTCCGAACCCGCCGGATCCGACCGACTCCCCGATCAGGTAACGGCCGGCCAGGACAGTTCCCGGCACCAGCTGGATCGGCTCATTGGCCGTTGTTTTGATTTCCTGCCCGCAGTGCGGGCAGAACCGGGTTCCGTCCGGAACTGTCTGAAAACAGTGGTAACATCTGCTCATGGATCTACAAGTCTCCCGCCATGCCCTGTTGTCCGGCATGGTTTTTCTATATCAATTTTCGTTTATTCCAGATAGTCTTCCCAGGAGAATTCTTCTCCGCACAGCGGGACAAACAGGAAAGTCGCCTCTCCCATATCGATCTTGTCCGAAGCGGAGAGTTTTTTCATCTCGCTTAAATATTCCCCGTTCAGATAGGTCAATCCGCTTGCCTCTCCCGGTGCCAGGAAAAAGTCCTTATGCCGGGGCTCATAAATCAGGAAAGCCTGCTTCTGGCGGGAAATGCTCATATCCCCCGCAATGCAGATCCGGTTGTCCTGTCCCCTGCCGATGGAGTTCCTGCCGGCACAGATGGAATAACTGCGCCCGAAATTGGCTCCCTTGACACAGACCAGCCATCCGACCACTGGATCAGCCGGTCCGGATCCCGCCGGGGCCGCCTGCACACTTTCCGCGCCTGCCTGGGCCGCCTTCGCACTGGCAACCGTGCTGAAGTAGCTCATGGTTTTGCCTTCTTCATTGGCAGAGGCCTGCTGTACCATCTGCTGCAGGGAGGGTGCATTCTCTTCCTGTGTTAGTTCCGGAACGGGTTCCGCCGCCGGAATCTCCGGTTCAGCCTGTACCGGAGATGCGGGTGTCTGAACAGGAACAGGGGCCTGAACAGGCTCCGACCTGACTTCTGCCTGCGGTGTGTAGGAAACCGCAGCATTTCCGTCCTGTCCCTGCGGGGCGGCCGTAGCCGGCCTGCTCGGATTGGGAGTACTCTGCACCCCGTAAATATCATAAGTCTTCTGGACGATGTCCCCGGGCTGGCTGCTCGACGGCTGCACAAACACCTGGGAAGCATTGCCGCTGTCCGTTCTCCCCGTTACCGGGGACTGTCCGGGCGTCTGCGCCGGCGGGTTCCCGTTCTGCCCGGATCCCGGATTTACGTATCCCCGGGGCGGCATTCCCTGGTTCGGACGGCTCTGCACGGGACCGCCCTGCATGGGATAGTTCTGTCCCTGCATTCCTGCATTCGGATATCCCTGAACCGGCATTCCCTGGCCCGGATAACC
>JAFPSR010000097.1 GCA_017413675.1 Clostridia bacterium
AACACTGATCGGCCGATATACCGGCATATTGCTGTTGATCGTAGCGCTGACCATGGTTCCTTCCCTGGTTCTGGCCGTTGCGCTTCGGGAACATGCTCCGGTAATCGGTTTTGTCTCTGCAATCGTGGCTTCTGCCTTGATCGGGATCCCGCTCGCCATGCTGAAAGTACGCAGCAGGCGTATCCGGGCACGGGACGGATTCGTCCTGGTCGCCGTGGCCTGGATCCTGATTTCGATCCTGGGAGCCCTTCCGTTCTATATCAGCCGGGAGATCCCTTCCCTGGTGGACAGCCTGTTTGAAACCGTTTCCGGGTTTACGACCACCGGGTCCAGTATCCTTACGGATGTGGAAGCTCTGTCCAAATCCACCCTCCTGTGGAGAAGCTTTACCCACTGGCTGGGCGGCATGGGGGTCCTGGTATTTTTCCTGGCCATCATCCCGATGACCCGCGGGAACGGGGAATCGCTGATGATTCTGCGCGCGGAAAGCCCGGGACCACAGGTGGACAAACTGGTCCCCAAAACCGCAAAAAGCGCACAGATCCTGTATCTGATCTATACAGGCCTTACGGTGGCGGAAATCATCCTCCTGCTGCTTGGCAATATGCCGATCTTTGATGCCGTCTGTACTGCATTCGGTACGGCCGGTACCGGCGGATTCGGGGTTAAGAATACCAGCATTGGGGGCTATTCCCCGTATATCCAGTACGTCGTCACGGTATTCATGATCCTCTTCGGCGTTAACTTCTCGGTGTACTTTGCTATCCTGCTGAAGCAGGCATCCAAAGCCTTCCGCAACGAGGAACTGCGTGTATATTTCGCGATTATCGGGATATCCATCGTGATCATCGGAATCAATATCTGGAAAATGTATGCAGGGAATCTGGAGGAAGTCTTCCGGCATGCGGCTTTCCAGGTTGCCTCCATCATGACTACCACCGGTTTTGGGACTACCGATTTCAATGTTTGGCCACAGCTTTCCCGGATGATCCTGCTCTTACTGATGATCGTCGGTGCCTGTGCCGGTTCTACCGGGGGCGGCATGAAGGTTTCCCGGATTATCATCCTGTTCAAGGGTATGGGGATGCAGATGCAGAAACTGATCCGTCCGAACCGGGTCAATTTCGTTCGAATTACCCAGGAAGTTGTTCCCAATGAAACCGTATCCGGCGTATTTGCTTATGCCGCGACCTACTGCCTGATCGCGATCCTGTCGGTGCTGGTGGTATCCCTGGACCAATTTTCGTTTGAAACGAATTTTACGGCGGTTCTTGCCTGTCTGAACAACATTGGTCCCGGCCTGGATATGGTCGGCTCTACAGGGAATTACAGCGCTTTTTCCGCGATTTCCAAGATTGTCCTGTCCCTGAACATGCTGCTCGGACGTCTGGAAATCTACCCGATCCTGATTTGTTTCCTGCCTTCCACATGGAAACGGGAAAAAAGATAAACAAAGAACCGAAACGCCTTCTGTCAGTATTTGTCTGACGGAAGGCGTTTTTGCTGTCCGATGATAATCAGTTGTTTGTATTCTCGTACTCCCGAATCAATGGTTCCAGAAGACGGATATAAGCCTGTGCACTTGAGGAAAGGGGGACACCTTTCAGGGTAACCAGGGCAATATCCCGAGCTGGTAACGGAGGGGAGATAAAGACCTGCTGGAGGATCCCCTGGTCCAGGTAGCCGGAAGAAAATTCCTGGATGATGCAGGCTATCCCCAATCCTATGCGGGCGAATTCGATGACAAGGCGGTGAGCGCCCAATTCGGTTTCCGGGGAAAGAATGATACCGTTTTCCCGGAAAAATTCGTCCACATAGCGGCGGGAATTGGACAGGGTTTCCAGCATGATCAGACGCTGTGCGGCCAGTTCCTCCAGAGAAAGTACAGAAGGGAGATTCTTGACAATAGAGGGGCTGGCAACGAAGATATCATGGACCCGCAGAATCGGCTGGATTTCAATATCCTTGTGGGAGACTGGCAGGTTTACGAAAGCCATTTCGACATCCCCGTTCAGGAGGGACTGGATGCTGTCCCCGCTGGTCTTGTTGTTGACATGCAGGCGGATGTCCGGGTAGAGACTGTGGAAGCGGTTCAGATAGGGAAGGAGGACCTGCTCGCTCATAGTGTCGGAAGCGGCAATGGAAAGCATGCCTTCATTGAGGGAAATCATACGGCGTACCTGTTCCTCGCCGGCCTGGATGGACTGTACGGAATTCCGGATGTGGGCGAAAAGAACCTGGCCTTCCTGGGTAAGCAGTACACCGCGGGGTTTCCGGATAAAGAGACGGATTCCCATTTCTTCTTCCATCTGGGCTATAGTCTGGCTGACGGCACTTTGGGAAACAAAAAGGGCATTGGCAGCGGCTGTCAGGCTTTTCCTTTGGGCTACCTCATAGAAGACTTTGTAATACTCGTAATTCATACATAAGCACTCCTTATATATTACATTATATATTTTAATTTTACTTATGACAAGGAGGTGGTATGATAAGTATGCGCCCATTTGGGCAGGAAAGGACGAAAAAGAATATGGAAAGTTTTGTCGGAACCGTTGTGAGAGGAATTCGTGCCCCCATCATCCGTCAGGGAGATGACCTGGTTAAGATCGTGGCGGACAGCCTGCTGCAGGCCGCCGAGGGCGAGAAGTTCACATTCAATGATCAGGATGTTGTTGGGATTACCGAAGCGGTAGTTGCCCGTGCCCAGGGAAACTATGCGACGGTTGACCAGATTGCCGCCGATGTGCGCGCCAAGTTCCCGGAAGGGGAAGCCGGGATTATTTTCCCGATCCTGAGCCGCAACCGTTTCGCCATGTGCCTCAAGGGGATCGCCAGAGGCCTACGTAAACTGACCATTCAGTTAAGCTATCCTGCAGACGAAGTCGGCAACCATCTGATCGATCTGGACGAACTGGACGAGAAGGGAATCAATCCCTATTCGGATATCCTGACCGAAAAGCAGTACCGCGACCTCTTCGGTGTGCGGATCCATCCGTTTACCGGTGTGGATTATGTTTCCTACTACGCGGATCTGGTCCGTTCCGAAGGAACCGAGTGCGAAGTTATTTTCGCCAACCAGGCGACGGCCATTCTTTCCCACACCAAGAATGTGCTCTGCTGCGATATCCATTCCCGTGCCCGCTCCAAGCGCCTTCTGGAAAAAGCCGGTGCTGACCGGGTTTACCTTCTGACCGACATCCTGTCCGCTCCCGTGGACGGCAGCGGTTATAACGAGAATTACGGACTCCTGGGTTCCAATAAGGCAACCGAAGAAAGCGTAAAGCTGTTCCCGCGGAATTCCGGTGAATTTGTGCAGGCTGTGCAGAAGCTGTTGTATGAGAAGACCGGCAAGTGCATTGAAGTCATGGTTTATGGCGACGGCGCCTTCCGGGATCCGGTCGGCGGAATCTGGGAACTGGCTGACCCGGTTGTTTCCCCGGCCTATACCCAGGGACTGGACGGAACCCCCAACGAACTGAAACTGAAATACCTGGCTGATAATCAGTTTGCGGATCTTTCCGGTGAAGAACTCCGTGAAGCGATTGCCCACAGCATCGAAGAAAAGGACCGTCAGCTCAAAGGCAAGATGGAAACCGAAGGCACAACACCCCGCCGTTATACCGACCTTCTGGGTTCCCTGTGCGACCTGACCTCCGGAAGCGGGGATAAGGGCACACCGATCGTCCTGATCCAGCGTTATTTCACCAATTACACCAACTGATACCTACATGGTAAAAGCCCAATAAAAGACCCCGTTTCGTAAAGAAACGGGGTCTTGCTGTGCTTGGATGTTTCTCAGCGGATTTTACCCGGCAGCGGTATCCAGTCCAGGGATACCAGCGGGATCCCGCGGTAGTCAGTCCTCCGCTCTCCTTCGAGGAGTGCACAGGCGATGACGCTGATTTCCACACCGATTTTCTTTGTCAGTTCCATGGCAGCATCAATCGTACCGCCGGTAGAGACGACGTCATCCAGGAAACATAGTTTCTTCCCCTGGAAACGGGCGAATTTTTCACGTCCGATCCACAGTTCCTGTTTTCCCTGGGTCGTAATGGAAGTGACTTCTACGCCGACAGGATCAATCATGAAGGCTTTCCGGCTTTTGCGCAGTTCCAGATACTCATCCAGTCCCATCTCTGTACAGATAGCCTGTGTCAGGCCGCAGGATTTAGTCTGGACGGTTACGAAACCGTCAAAGGAATACGGAGCAAGCTTCTTTGCAAGCTGTGCAGCAGCTTCCCGGTTCCAACGTGATTCTCCGGTCATGTCGAAGGAGTAGATGCAGAAACCGTCCCCGATATCCAGGAGCGGGAGCTCAACAGTATAATCGGGAGAAAGATGTACGGTATAGGTGTTTGCCCAATTTTCCATTTTGGAGTACTCCTTATGCAAGACCGACATACTGTCCGAAGAAACGGATCAGAACGCCGACTACCATGCCGAGGAAGGGGTTCTTGGACCAGGCAGTAACACCAAGAGCCATGAAACCTGCAATGGGGTTATCGGAGGAGGTTACAGACTGCAGGTTCGGAACAAAGGTCAATGCAAATCCGATTACCAGCAGGAAACCGGAAATGCTCTGTGCCGGCAGATATTTGCCGAGACGGCCTACCAGACCGACCAGAACGAGGATACCGCAGACAGCCATGAATACGATGCCGCAAAGGACAGGCCACGGAGCACCGGCAGTACCGGAAATGATAGCCTCAATCGGCGGACCTCCGAACAGGGCGGACGGTACGTCGGCGAGGGAGTTGATGATGGAAAGATGATCAAAGTTCTGGGTTGTTCCGGCAATGGAAGCCGTGATGCCGCCAAAGGAAATGTTGGCACCGATGTTCAGCATGACGAGGCTGAGTGCGCCGAAGATAACGGCAAGGTTCAGCGTCGGTTTGATGAACTTGAAATCGGACCAGTACGCTTTCTTCCAGAAGCGCCATTCGGTGCTGTTCTCCACATATTCGCGGCCTTCTTCCACAACCGTGGAAAGGTCAACACGGCGTTTCTGCAGAAGCAGGAAGTCGAGAGTAGAGATTACAACAGATACGAAAATGGTCCACACAACAGAGTTGGGATTGTTCGTAACCGTGCAAACCGCATAAGTTGCGATGGCGGAGACAACGGAAACGATGGTAATCCGTTTTTCCTGTTTGAACATGTCCCAGGAAACACCGGCCAGGATCAGGCCGACACCGGACATCATGCCGTAGATAACAGCAGGGCCGGCGAAATCGGCGATCTTGGAAACACCGCCGCACAGGCCGAGTACAACCATGATTACGGCAGCCAGCAGGATGGAACTTACGTTGTTGCGCAGGTTTTTCTTGACACTGGCAACAGTGATCGTTTCCGCCTGCCCGGAAATCGGGGTAACGGAACCGGTGAGTGCGTTGCCGATAGCGCCTACCAGGTATGCAAAGCCGGCAGGTTTCAGTGCGAAACCGCGTGCCTGTGCATACAAGAGCTGCGGAACACCGTTGATGATGACGGCGACGACGGCCAGAATGAACGGGCCTAGATCGCGAAGGAATTCACCCATAGGAGTCACCTCTCTTTTTTAGGATATAATCAGTATATGCTATGGCACAATAAAATGACAATGTTGAAAACATACAAGAAAAAGGGAGATTAATTCACATTTTTACGGAAATTTGAATGGAAGGAGAAGGACTGGAAAAACGAAAACAACATTAAGAAGCTGCGGGTTTATGTTCGGAAGCATTTCGGAGAGAGGCGACCTTTGAAAAAGTATATTCTAATACTGGGAACACAAGAAGATGGCTTTATAATGGATTGCTTTTTTCCTGACGATAAGAATGTCCTGTCTCTTCTTCGCAATCTGTGATACAATAAGGCATGCCGGCCAGGCAGGCCGGACCGGAAGAGGAAGGAGGCTCCTGCGTTGCCCAAGATGACTGTCCAGATATATGGGAAACCGAAGTCTTTTGACTGTCAGAAAGCGGAACGCTTTTTCAAGGAACGCGGGATCACCCTGCAGAAAATAGAAATCCTTCGGTATCCGCTTGCAGGAAGGGCTCTGGATTCCGTTGCTTCCGCTGTAGGGCTTCGGAAGCTGATCGATACAAAAGCAAAAAGTTATCAAAAATCCAACCTGCAGTTCCTGATGACGGATGCTGCGGTCAAAACGGCCTTGACGGCAAATCCGGATTGTTTTCTCTGCCCCATAGTCAGATGGAATGGGAAAGCGACCGTTGGATACTGTCCGGATGTATGGCAGGAATGGATTAAACTTGCAAAGGAAGAATAGGTATGGCTAAGAAGAATAAGACCACAGTCGCTCGGGAAAAGAAAGAATCCCCGCTCAGCAAAAAGGCAAGGATCCGTTGGATTGTCGGATTTGTCCTCCTGCTTGTCGTGATCGTGGGAGCGGCTTTCCTGGTCGACTATCTCTCCCATCGGGATGTGGCGGCAACGGTTAACGGGGAAGTTATCCGCAAATCGGAAATCGATACACAGATGCAGATGGCGGAAAAACTGAATACGCAAAGGAAGGTCTATTTTGATGAGCTTTTGAAGTACGGCTTACTGACGCCGGAAGAGTACAAAGCCCAGGTGGATTCTTTGGATTCCCTGAAAAACCGGAAGGGTACGCTCGACT
This sequence comes from Clostridia bacterium, assembly GCA_017413675.1. Next base: position 6,620 of record JAFPSR010000097.1, read on the forward strand.
CCATGGTGGATTTCAAGATTGTGGAATTGGCTGCAATCGAACAGCATATCAATGTCAGCCAGGATGAAGTGATTGCGAAAGAACGGGCTGCAATCGACGCGATCCGAAAAAATGCCGAAAAAGGGGAAAACGAGAATATTGTCAACACCTGGAAGGCACTCGAAACATCCGTTAATGCCATTGATATGGATATGGAAGAATATGTGGACAAGGTGCTCGGACCATCCAAATACAGAAGCCAGATCTATTCCGACTTAAAGGATCACTTTGTAGATCCTCTTTCCGATAAGGTAAAGTCGGATCCCGTTCTGATGAATCAGATGTTTGATGCTTATCTTCTTTACCTGAGAGACCAGGTCAAAGTCAAGTATTATGAAAAATAAGCAGAACAAATAGAGTTGGATTCAGCCGTTGTTTTCCCTGCGGTACCGGGAAATACAACGGCTTTTCTTTATAGGGTGCAATGAAAAAACCAGCAGAGGGAATCATGACGGTTCCATCTGCTGGCTGTTTCAATAGAAGAATCAGGATTCAAAGGCCTGTACCAGTTTACGGGCGGAAGCAGCCATATAGGCGGCATAGGGCTGCCGCAGGGATTCCGGGAACCGGTTGCATCCGACCTCCAGGTTCAGGCTTCCGGAATAGGAAACGCTTTTCAGACCGCAGATAAACCCCTCCCAGTTCACTTTCCCGATAAACGGCGCGATATGGATATCATCTTCGGCATAATTATCGTTGACATGAACCATTTTCAGACGTGTGCCGATTTTCCGCAGGCTGATTTCCTGATCCTGGCCGGAAATATTGGCGTGACCGGTATCCCAGCAGATCCCGATACCCAGTTCATCAGCCAGACGGATGACATCGTCTGTTTCTGTACAGTAGCGCAGGATTTCTTTGGATGCACTCTGTCCGGGTCCCCGCATATTCTCGAGTGCAGGCGGGAATCCCGCTTTGACAGCGGCATCTACATAAAAGGAAAGAAAATCAAGCGCTTCATCATGTTCCCGGACAGGGTCATAATCCCGTGTCATAAATGTCCTGGGATGAATTGCCCCGCAATCGGCTTCGGCAAACACCGCCAGTTCCATGGCACGCAGGGAAGCCAGCCGGAATTCTTCCCAGCCGTAGGGGGTTTTTGCGTCCGGGTAATCAAAGGGGAGATGGACATACCGGATACCGATTCCCTGTTCATGGGCAGCGGACAGAAAAGAGAGAAAGTGTTCTTTCCAGTCTTCCCGGATCAGGTCCAGAGTGGTAAACCCGTAATCAACCTCGGTAAATCCTGCACTGCGCAGAAACGAAATCGTTTCCGGGAAGGGAACGGCGGTCCCGTCCGGACGTTTGGAATGAATACCGGAGGATACACAAAGCTGCATGGAAAAACCTCCCAAATCAGTTCCCCGGGAGTGCGGGGAACCTGTTTATGTGATTATCATTTCATAAGGGAATAGAAAAAGCAAGAGAAAGAAAGAAGAAAGACAAAAAAAGGGATGGATAGATTGATCTTTTCGTAAACTGTACAGTCTCCTCTGTTTCTGTTATACTGACGTAAACCAGATTACGGAGGATATGCAAGATGATTCGACATATCGTTTTGACCAAACTAAAGGAACCGACTCCTGCCCTTCTAGAAGAAGCAGTAAGCAGGATCATGCAGATGGAAGGGAAGATTGAAGGGCTGCTTTCCCTGGAAGCAGGCATCAACTATCTGGATGCGGAGCGGAATTATGATCTGGCGCTGGTGGCCTGTTTTGACACTAAAGAACATGCCGCAGCATATGTAAACCATCCTGTGCATCTGCCGGTAAAGAAATTCATGCATGAGATCCGATCCGGATCTGTGGCGATTGACTATGAATTCTGAGGGAGGTTTCCGCTTGAAACTGATCTCTTTCAACGTAAACGGTCTGCGGGCCATCATACAGAAGAATTTTACGCAGGACATCCTCTCGCTGGAAGCCGATGTGATCTGCCTGCAGGAAACCAAACTGCAGGCCGGACAGCTGGATTTTTCCCTTCCCGGATATCATGCGTACTATAATTATGCCCAACGAAAGGGATATTCCGGGACTGCGGTATTCACCAAAAGGGAGCCCCGGGAAGTCCGTCTGGGGATGGGAATTGAGGAACACGACCAGGAAGGCAGGCTGCTGACACTGGATTTCGATTCCTTCTATCTGGTATGCTGCTATACGCCGAATGCGCAGGAAGGATTGAAACGCCTTGCTTACCGTATGGAGTGGGAGGACGCCTTCCGTGCTTATCTGAAGAAGCTGAACGAGGAAAAAGGAGTCGTCCTGTGCGGTGACCTGAATGTCGCACATCAGGAAATTGACCTCAAGAATCCGAAAACAAATGTGGGAAATCCGGGTTTTACGCCGGAAGAACGGGGGAAGATGACCGAACTCCTCGCGGCAGGATTTACGGATACCTTCCGTTATTTCTATCCTGAAGCTACGGATCAGTATTCCTGGTGGTCGTACCGGTTCCATGCCAGGGATAAGAATGTCGGATGGAGGATTGACTATTTTATCGTCTCGGATGATCTGAAACCCAGCCTTGTATCCGCCGGGATCCATCAGGAGATCTTTGGTTCGGATCATTGCCCGGTAGAACTGGTATTGTCCATGCCGGAGGACAAGTAAGAGGGATTGAGGTTTATCATGAAAATCAGTGAAATTCTGCAGAAGAACAGTGTAACGGTTTCCTGTGAATTATTCCCGCCCAAACAGGGGAGCCAATTGCCCCAGGTAGAACAGGTCGTAGCCGATATGGCAGAGTATCATCCGACCTTTATGTCGGTGACTTACGGGGCAGGCGGGACCACGGTCGGGGAAACGATTTCCATTGCCCAAACCATTCAGGACCGACACCAGATCCCGGCCCTGGCGCACCTGACATGCCTGACAGCGACCAGGGAACAGATAGACAGGACCCTCAATGAACTGCAGGAAAAAGGAATTCAGAATCTTCTTGCTCTGCGTGGGGATATTCCTGCCGGATCCGATTTCCCGAACCCGGAACAGTTCCATCATGCAAGTGATCTGATTTCCTATATCCGGTCCGGTCCCTGGGATTTCTGTATCGGTGCAGCATGCAACCCGGAAGGACATCCGGAATCGCCCAGCCGGGAGGAGGATATCCGCAGATTAAAGGAGAAGGTGGACTGCGGCTGTTCCTTTATTACCACACAGATGTTTTTCGACAACAACATCCTGTACCGTTTCCTGTATCAGGTCAGAGAAGCCGGAATCGGAATTCCTGTGATTGCCGGGATTATGCCGGTAACGAATGCCAAGCAGGTTGACAGGATGATTGAAATGAACCGGATTGAATTCCCGCCGCGTTTCCGCGCGATTGTGGATCATTTCGGGTCAGATTCCCGTGCCATGCGGCAGGCAGGGATTGCGTATGCGACAGAGCAGATTATTGATCTGATCGCAAACGGAGTCAAACATATCCACATCTATACCATGAACCAGCCGCGAACAGCCGGTATGATCATGAAAAACCTGTCCCAGATTTTCAAGGTACAGGGATAAAGCACGGAGTAGATCTATGTCAATTCTGGATAATATCGGGAAAAAAGTTCTAATATTCGATGGAGCCATGGGGACCATGGTGCAGGCGGCCGGGATGATGCCCGGAGACTGTCCGGATGCCTGGTGTATTACACATCCGGATACGATCCGGAATATCCATCTGCAGTATCTGCGCAGCGGCTGCAATGTAGTTACGACAGCTACGTTCAGCGCGAATACGATCAAAATCGAAGAAACCGGTTTTACTACCGAACAGGTAGCCCGGAAGGCAGTCTCTCTGGCACGTGAAGCGATTCGGGAGAGCGGAAAAGAAGCATTTGTTGCGTTGGATCTGGGGCCGACGGGGAAAATCCTGTATCCATTCGGGGAACTTCCTTTTGAGGATGCGGTGGAGGCATATGCTCCGCTGATCCGCAGCGGCAGTGAAGCTGGCGCGGACCTGATCCTTCTGGAAACCTTTACAGACCTGTATGAAATGAAAGCTGCCATTATCGCAGCCAAGGAAAACTGTGATCTTCCGATCTTCGCTTCCTTTACCCCGGATCAGCAGGGACGGCTTCTGACGGGAGGGGAAATCGAGACTGCAGCCGCATTCCTGGAAGGGATCGGGGTTTCCGCCATCGGTATGAACTGCGGTATGGGACCGGATTCCATGCTGAAACTCCTGCCCAGACTCCGTGCGTCAACCACACTTCCCATATTTGTGAATTCCAATGCGGGCCTGCCTGTGATTATCGGGGATAAAACCGTATATACCTGTGATGCCGAATCTTTCTCGGATCTGACCGTTAAGATGCTGGACTATTCCGTATCGGGGATTGGCGGGTGCTGCGGTACAACGCCGGAATATATCCGTCTGACAGCCGAGAAAACGGAAGGGCTTCCGCTTTCCATGGGAAGAGGACAGAAAATACCCTGTGCGACATCCTATGGGAAACGGGTACGCTTTGATTCCGCTCCCGTCGTGATCGGAGAACGGATTAATCCTACCGGAAAACCCAAATTGAAAAAAGCCCTGCAGAACGGCAATTATGAATATCTGGTTTCCGAAGCCCTGCGTCAGATTGATGCCGGAGCAGAACTAATCGATGTCAATGCCGGGGTCCCCGGGATTGATGAAGGCGGGGTTCTGCGAGAAGTCGTACTCCGGCTCCAGAGCGTGACGGATACGCCGCTGCAGATCGATACGGCAAATCCTGTAGCCATGGAGAAGGCTCTCCGGATTTATAACGGAAGGCCTGTCCTGAATTCTGTCAACGGGAAGAAGGAAGTCATGGATGTTGTTTTCCCGCTTGCCCAAAAATACGGTGCGATGCTGGTTGCCCTGCTGCTGGATGAGGACGGAATCCCTTCTACGGCAGAAGGACGGATGCAGATTCGGGACAAGATTATGCGGGAAGCCGGAAAATACGGTTTTTCTGAATCAGATATTCTGTTTGATGCATTGACAATGACGGTTTCCACCGGGGAAGATAATGCTGCAGTGACACTGGAGTGTGTGCAGAATCTGACAGATAACGGGAATTATTCCATCCTGGGGGTTTCCAATGTATCTTTCGGACTGCCCGAACGGGAAATCCTGAATACCGCATTCCTGCATCTTGCCATGGAGCATGGCCTTTCTGCCGCAATCATGAACCCGCTTTCCGATCGGATGATGGATGCGCAGCGTGCGTTCTGTGCGCTTCGACAGATGGATCCGCATGCTGAAAAATACCTGAAGCATTATGCGGGATCCGTTCCGGAAACTCACCGGGAGGAAAAAACGGAAACCGTGTCGCTGTATGAGGCCATCGTGCGTGGGCTGCAGCCGCAGGCTGTTTCTGCGGCAGATACTCTGTCAGCCTCCAAATCTGTATCAGAACTATTGGAGGAACAACTGATCCCGGCGCTGAATGAAGTGGGAGACCGTTTTTCCAAAGGGCAATTGTTCCTGCCGCAGCTTCTGATGAGTGCGGAAGCCGCTTCCGGTGCTTTTGACATCCTCCGGGAAAAGATGCGTCAGCAGGGAGAACAGAAGGAACCGATCGGGACGATCCTGCTGGCAACGGTACAGGGCGATATTCACGATATCGGAAAAAACATCGCCAAAGCCCTTCTGGAAAATTATAATTACGAAGTCCTGGATCTTGGACGGGATGTTTCCCCGGAAAAAATCGTGGAAACAGTCCTGGAAAAGGAAATCCGTCTGGTAGGACTGAGTGCCCTGATGACCACTACCGTACCGGCAATGGAGAATACAATCCGTCTCCTGCGGGAAAAAGCCCCCTTCTGCCGGATCATGGTCGGCGGTGCCGTCCTGACAAAAGAATATGCGGAAAAGATCGGGGCTGACCGTTATGTTCCCGATGCCATGGCAGATGTACTGTTTGCCAGGGAAGTATTCGGACAGTAATGGAATCAGACCCGGAATTCCTTTCCATGCAAAACAAAAAAGATGCAGCACAGCTGCATCTTTTTTGAAATAAAAGACTTAGTTCTGCGGCATATTCCGGACATAGCCTCCGATGACTGTTCCACGGATAATGCCGTAAAGCAGGAACCGGGAAACATCCAGGACAAAGACAAAACCATCCTTGCTCCCGGTCACCAGGTAACTGCCGGGACGGATCTGTCCGATTTGCACCTCGTATTTTGTTCCGTCCAGGACTATGGCGTTATTTGTGAAATCACAGGGAACCACAAAACCGGGCGCTAACGCAAGATCCGCATGCCAGCCATCCAGGCTGCAGGAGGGAAGGGGGAGGCGGTCTTTGGAATATACCGTATCCGCTGTCTGGTCGATCAGGCGGAATCCGTCCGGATCCGGAACCAGGAACAGACCCTCTTCACACTTCATCGCATAGGCTTTGCCTGTTCCCGCAAGCTCCAGACTCGGGAGAGGCCGGTAGTTCGCTTCCCGGGAGGCGATTTTTTCTAATATGGTACAGCTATTCATGTTTCTCACCTGATATACGCGGTGCTTTCGCGAGCCAGGAGCTCAGAAGCATCATAGTAGTTTCCAAAGGCACCGTAAGTGTAGTTCTCCGGGTTTCCTTCCCCGTTATGGCCAAAGGAACGGCCGACATCATGCATACGGTTCAGGTTCATCAGGAAGAACAGGTTGTTGCCCTGTCCGCGTTCCCGGCAGGCCATTTCTTCATTGGCGTTGAAGATATAGATCCCGTCCTTGACCTTGATATAATCCCCGGGTTCCTCATAAAGACGAATCTGATCCCGGCGTCTCCGTTCCCGGAACTCCGGTGTATCTGGAATCTCCCGGCCGATGAAATCTTCTTTGGCTACCGTCAGACGGTAATAATGCTCACTGGAATACACATGGACAACGGCTAGTGTACCGTACTGCCAATGAATGGCTTTACCAACCAGGTCGGAAGTATACCCGTGACGGATTTCCGGAACGGAACCGTCTGGCCTGCGGATTCCGCCGAAGATGATGTGCGGGCAAGGCATCTTGGGATACTTCGGATTTACCCCGATGGTGGTGAAGTTTGCGGTTACCAGGCTCTGTTCCATATCCAGTACAAAGGTAGCTCCGGTGCGCGGGACGGCACCGGTCATCTCGAAATTCACAAAATAGGTAACATCCTCCGGCTTCAGGCACTCATAGGAATAGAGTATCTTCTCTTCCTCTTTCCGGCCGAATGTCAGGCTGCGGCGGTCGATGAAGTTCAGGATATACTCATATCCGTCATCCAGACAGAGTTCCAGTTTTTTCCCGGCTAACTCGAAGCACAGCGGGGGACGGTATTGGGACATGCCTTCAAATACCGGCGGCTTGGGAAGCTCCTTTTTCAGCGTTTTTTCCATACTGTGACTGCTCCTTACTGACTGATTCTGTCTTACCGAATGTGATAGGTGCTCTTCTTTGCAAGGGTATCATGGGCGTCAAAATACTCGCGAATGCTCCGAAAACATAGTTTTCGTCCTCTCCAGCATCATTGGTTCCGAAGGAACGGCCGACATCGTGCATTTCCTTTAGGTTCATTACGAACAGAAGGCTGTTCCCATGCCCGCGTTTCCGGCAGAGGATGGTTTCCAGAAGCGAGACGATATACAATCCATCCTTTACCTTGACATAGGAGGCAAAGTCTTCATATACTTGCCGCAATGCACCGGCTTCCGGGACGGGTTGTCCTTCGGCAATCATGCGTTCCCGCATACGGCGGATTCTCTCCGGGGAAAAAGCAACCCGATAATAGCGCTCGCTGGAATACACATGGACAACATCAAAGTGCCCGTAATTCCAGTTAATTGCTTTCCCGACCAGATCCGTGGTATACCCGTGACGGATCTCAGGAACCGTTCCGTCTTCCTTTACGATACCGCCGAATGTAAAGGTTGCTTCCGGCATCCTGGGGAAGGATGGATCCTGCCCCAGATGTGCCGTGACCATGGTTACCAGGCTGCGTTCCAGATCCAGGATCAGGGTGATCCCGGTACGGGGACAGGCATCCGGAACTTCAAAATTGACAAAATAGGTGGTTTCATCTGCCTTCAGACACTGATAGGCATACCGGGAAGGGGAATCCGAAACGCGGGAAAAAAGGAGGAAATCCTGATCCGAAAAAACAACCTTACGGTCATACCCGTCATCCATGGAAAGAATAAAATCTTTTCCGCACAGTTCATGGCAGAGAGGCGGCCGGAAAATGGACATCCCCTCGTGTTTGTCGGGAACTAGGACTTTTTGAGCTTCCATTGGTTCTCTCTCCTTTATCCGATAAAGCTTGGAAAAATCAGAGTTTTTCTGTGCGATCGGGACCCATCATGCTGCAGAATTCCACTTCTCCGTCCGTCAGTTCCAATACACCGAGCTTCAGGCCGGTTTTTTCGTTGTAAATGGTGGAGAGGAAGGGATTGTCGGCGAAGACACGGTCGACGATTTCCTGCCCGGCAGGAACGGCAACCGCACGTAGACGGATCCAGTTGTTGTCATGCATGGAGCAGATGACAATTTTCGGGTTTTTCATGATCTGTGCATAGACCTTCTTATGCTGGCCGACTGCCGTATACAGCTTCCCGTCATACTCCTGCAGAACACCGATGGGACGGATTTCGGGCTGATCCCCGTCAACGGTACCCAGATAAAATGCGCCGCCTTTTTTGATGAATTCAGTTACTTCCTTCATAGTTTGAAAACTCCTTTCATGCAATCGGAAAACCGCGGCTGACCGGGGTTCCGGAACATTTTTCATTACCTATAGATTAGTATAGCTTGGCTAAAATGTCACTAGAAAATTTACTTTCAGTTTACAAAACAAGGGAGGATCAGGCGGGATCCTGGAAACCGGGATAAAAAAGAATACCGGCGGTTGCGCTTTTGATATGCTCCCTCCATGAAAGACAGTAAAAAAGGAAAACTGTCGCATGGAGGGGGCATATCATTTTATGAGGAAGAGGAAATACTCAGCAGAATTAATCATTAGCATTGTCAAAGAACGTATCG
>JAFPSR010000007.1 GCA_017413675.1 Clostridia bacterium
ATGGCGTTTTCCCGGCAGATCCCGCGGTAGTTGTTTTCGGAAATATAGCCCTGTTCGTAGGATTCATCCAGCCACCTGCCCATTTTCCGGATCTGTAGGTTGTCCGGATGGCACGCGTCAATGGCATACATCATCCTGCTGCCGAACTCCTCGATGAACCGGTAAGCGTAATCCGGGTCGCGGGTCATGGCGTTGTAGCAGCTTCCTGCTGACATATCACAGTACAGGTTGGGATAATCCCGCATCAGTTTGGCCAGTCTGCCTTCGGTTACCCGGCCTTGGGGATAGGTGTTGCGGTTGGCAGCATTGACACCGGCGTCGATTTCTGCCCAGAAGGGCTGTGAATGCCCGAAAATCTTCAGGTCCGGATGCTTCCGGAGCATTTTTTCAATTCTCGGCAGACCCAGGTCATCTACGATGCCGTAACAACCGCCGAGCGTCGGTCCGACATGGATGGTTACCGGCAGGCCGGCTGCGGCGCAATAGGAAAACAGATTATCCATCTGTGGATCATCCGCATACAGATTAGCGGTCAACTCGCCCATCCCTTTCGCACCGAGATCCCGGAAAAAGGAAAGGACGGCGGAAAAATCGGTATGGTCGGAATTGTCCAGACAGCGCGGATCCACATTACAGAACCAGTAGAACCTGTCCGGGTATTTTTCGACCGTTGCCCGGGCGGCCCCGTTGGAAAGGACCATGGCGGACTGCGCTTCCGGAGACAGGATGGGCAGGAGAATCCCCTTGTCCACGCCGATCTCATCATAGATGGAGAGCAGCTTTTCGGGTGTCATGGTGAAGACCTTGGAAAACTCGTATTCCTGGAAAAGAACCACATGGGCATGAACGTCGATTTTCTTCAGGAGTTTTTTCATCCGGATCCCTCCCACATTCAGTTGACTGCGGCGTACCAGTGGCCGCCGATGCCGTCATTTTCGGTTCCGTCCAGCAGTTCCCTGTAGTGGGCGGAAACCTTTTTAAATCCGTTTGCGTACTTTTGTATTTCCTCCGGCAGATACCGGATAAACCAGGGGATGGAGAAACAGGGGATGTCTTCCGAAGCCTTCAGTTTCTCATCCAGGATTCGGACATCCCGATCCGCAAAGAGAATCCGGGATGGTTTTCCGGCATGGATCAGGTCGAAATCCCGGAAATAACGGTGGGTATGCAGCGGGAAGTTTGCGCCGGTCGTCAATGGGATGCCGATTTCGGCGGAAACCGCTTCCACATATCGTGTGATCGGAAGGCCTCCCAGCTCTTCCGCGGCATAGAGGGCCTGCGGGCAGTACCAGCCGGCCATGGTGGATCCGGTGGATTCATCCACACGGAGGGGATGGAAGCCCGGAGTCCCTTCCATCAGGTCGAGGAAGTAATTCATGGCTTTCCGGATTTCCGCAATCCGTTCGTCGTAGTCCCGGAGCCGGATCAGGCCGATGGCTGTACAGATCTGGTTGACGCGCCCCTTTATTCCGCCCAGGGGCAGGTTGTGGTAGGGAAGGAGCTCCGGGGTTTCCGATACGTATTTTTCGTTATTGCGTTCATAGTGGGCGTAAGCCATAGCCCGTTCATAGATTGTCCTGTTGTCCGTCACCAGCATTCCCAGTTCCCCGCAGGAGAAGGATTTCAGGGACATCAGGGACATGGCTGCCACATCCCCGAAAGTACCGAGCATCCTGCCCTTATAGCGGCCTCCCTGTGCGTGCGAGACGTCCTCGATCACTTTCAGGTTGTGCCTGCGGGCAATTTCCATGATGGGATCCATATCCGCAGGATGTGCGCAGTAATGGACCACCATTACGGCGCGTGTCCGCGGCCCGATGCACCGTTCGAGATCCTCGGGATCCAGACACATGTCTTCCCGCCGGACATTCGCAAAAACGACACTGGCTCCCAGCCTTGAGGCAGACAGACAGGAAGCCCAGTAGGTCTTGGTCGGACAGATCAATTCATCCCCCGCGCCGAGTCCTATGGCAAACATGGCCGCTTCCAGCGCCAGGGTCCCGTTGTTATAGGCTATGCCGTACTCACGCTGCTGCCAGGCGGCAAAAGCCTTTTCAAACCGTTCCGTGATATCGGTGCCGGACATTTTGTTTTTCCGGACCACATCCAGCACGGCATTCTCGATTTCTTCGTTGATGTAAGGCCATGCAAACAGCTCCTTCGGCGGAGCCTCCTTGATTTCAGCCGGGCCTCCCAGAATTTTCAGGGTATCTTCCAGCATGGTTTTTATCCTCTCTTGCATGATTTTTGAAAAGGACAGGCAGTTTTCTTATGCTTTCAGGAATTTCCGGATTACCTCCACGGCATCATCAAACAGACCGATATCCCAGAGGAGGCGGGTTCCGACATACTTGTCACGGATTTCCTTGGTCCCGTAGAAGCAAAGAAGTCCAACCTGGGGAGTAATGCCGATCTCCGGGAAGGTAGTGGGAAGCCCCGCATCCTTCATCAGGCTTTCGATTTCATCGGCCCGGGGCAGTTCCGTACGGATGATATCCTGGATTTCTTCCCATTTTTCCTCAATCCGGGGCAGGCGGGAGCGGGCTTTTTCCGGATCCACCTTGCCACTCTCTTCCTCGATACGGATAATCTCAGGGGCGGAAGCACCGAAGATTTCCACCATTTTCTTTTTCCATTCATCGTAGGAAAACGTTTCATAGAAGCGGAGCGCTCTTTCCCGGTCAAATTTCTGCGTGAGCAGCCAGTCATACATGCGGAGTGTAACCAGGGTTCCCAGCCCGACCTGTATCCCGTGCAGATCGGGAAGGGTATTGTTCTGTACCGCACGGATGTCCAGAATATGAGAAACATAGTGTTCCATCCCGGATGCCGGGCGGGTTACTTCCGCCAGGGTCATGGCAAGTCCGGACAGTACCAGGCCTTCCGTAATATTTTTGACAGCCGTTTCGGAGCGGGAGGGAAGATCCCTAGCATTCTCCAGGCACAGGTTCAGGCTGCGGCGAACCAGCGAAGCAATTTCCCCGCAGTAGAATTCATCGATCAGGAGATGGGCGATTTTCCATTCCACAAGACTGACGGCCTTGGCCAGCATATCCCCGAGGCCGGCGGCCAGCAACCGATATGGCGCTTTGCACAGGATGTCCGTATCCAGGATCACGGTATCCGGCATGGGTGTATTGATCGTGGTTTTGACGCCGTCCACGATCATGGCGGCCGAAGTGGAAACAAACCCGTCCATGGAAGGAGCGGTACCGACCAGGACGAAAGGAACCTTGGTCATTTTCGCCATCATCTTGCTCAGGTCGTTGACGGTGCCGGACCCGATGGCCAGGATCCCGTCGCAGGTATCATCCCAGTAAGAGGCAATATGTCCCAGAGGGACCTCCCCGGCTTCCAGTCTTTCCTTCCCCAGATTGCAGGGGGTATAGGACTGAAGGCTGGCTAGCAGGGAATCCCCGCAGGCGGAAAGGGTGTTCTCATCAAAGACTACAAACGGTTTGGTAATGTGATAGCGGTCCAGTACTTCAGACAGGTGCTTCAGAGCGCCGGGGCCGATGTAAAGATCATCCAGATAAGTGGTATGGGTGTGCCCGCAGGAACACGTGTAGAAATTGCCCTTGCAGAGCTGCCGAAGGGTGGCCTGAGAGAGATTCATGGAAGATCCTCCTTTATGATCATGGTTTCAGCAACAACATCAGATGGATACGGAAAAACGGGGAACGCTGCGGATTTCGGCTTCCGAAAGAACAGCCAGGGGGCCAGTCAGTTTGGGAAACCGCAGGGAAACGGCCCAAAGCTGCTGGCGATGGACGTTTGCCTGCCGGTTCACAGAGAAATCCCCGTATTTTTCATCCCCGACAATGGGAAGGCCGACCGATGCCAGATGGGCCCGGATCTGGTGCGTACGCCCCGTATACAGATGGATTTCCAGCAGGGAGAAGGACCCCTGTCTGCGGACCAGGCGGTAACCGGTATGGATCGGCAGTGCTCCGGGCTGGCTGTGCGGTATTACGGATACTGTGCTTTTTTGGGCGTCTTTTTTCAGAAAGGCATGCAGGTCCGCGGATGGTTCCGGATTTCCGGAAACGATGCCCTGGTACAGCTTGGTTAGGGAACGGTTTTTGAACAGGGCTTCCATTTCCTTTAGAACCTCTTCGGATTTGGCGAGTACCAGGATCCCGCCGGTCATAGTATCCAGCCGGTGGCAGAGAGCATAAGGGGCATAAAGGTCCTGTACGGTTTCGCAGGGGACGCCCTGCGGCTTTTCGATACAGAGGACTGCCTCGTTCTCCAGCAGTACCGGGAAGGAAAAATACTTCTCGTCAATATATACATCCAGAAGCTCTCCGTCTGCAACGTTATCCTCCGCATGCAGACGGGTCCCGTTTCTCTTCACGTCCTTATTTTTTAGGGCGCGCCTGAGGATCCCGGGCGGAATACACGGGTATTTTTCGGCAAGATATCTTTTTAATTCGACCGGGGTCTCGGTTTGTACGGAAATGGTGCGCATGGATCATCCTCAACGGAACATGAAAAAACAAGCCACGACAGAACTGCCATGGCTTGTAGATTCAGCTTACTTGGAAATAACAACACTCCATCCGAACGGATCTTCCACAGTACCGTTCTGGATTCCGGTCAGGGTATCGTACAGCTTGCGTGCGACAGGGCCCATACCGCCGTCGCCGACGACGATATCTTCCCCTTTGTAGAAGAAGCTGCCGACAGGGGAGATGACTGCCGCGGTGCCGGTGCCGAAAGCTTCGCTCAGGCGGCCGTTCCGGGCACAATCATGCAGTTCATCGACGCTGATGCGGTATTCTTCGGTTTCATAGCCGAGATATTTGGCCAGCTGCAGGACGGAAGCACGGGTAATGCCGGGCAGGATGGAACCGAGCAGCGGCGGGGTGATGACCTTGCCGTCCAGAACGAAGAACATGTTCATGGAACCGACTTCTTCGACATATTTCTTTTCCACACCGTCCAGCCAGAGGACCTGGGAGTACCCTTTCTTGGCAGCGATATCGCCGGCCAGGATGGAAGCGGCATAGTTGCCGGCGACCTTGGCGAATCCAACTCCGCCGCGGACAGCACGGACATATTCATCTTCCACGTAGATGCTTACGGGAGCCAGGCCGGCTGCATAGTAAGCGGCAACGGGGGAGAGGATAATCATGAAGGTATAGGAAGTAGAGGCATGGACACCCAACTGGGCCTGTGTGGCGATCAGGAACGGGCGGATGTACAGGGAGGTTCCGTCATCCTGAGGGATCCAGTCTTTTTCCAGAAGAACCAGGCGGGTAAGGCCTTCCCAGAACAGATCCTCGTCCACATGTGCCATACACATACGGGCAGCGGAAACATTCATACGCTTGATGTTTTCCATGGGGCGGAACAGGCGGATTGTATCCCCGCGGCGATAGGCTTTCATTCCCTCGAAGATAGCCTGTCCATAGTGCAGCACGGAAGCGGCAGGATCCATCTGCAACGGCTGATAAGGCTGAATTCTGGCATCGTGCCAGCCGCCTTTGGCCTCATCATATTCCATGATGAACATGTAATCGGTAAAGATTTTTCCAAAGCCCAGTTTGCTGGAATCAGCAGGCTTTTCCTTAAGTTTGTCAGCCATGATGAAACGAATTTCGCTCACACTGTTCACCTCTTTGTATGTTTATAGTAGTAGTATAATCGGTTTCTTTCTGCAAAGAAATCCGTTTTTTGTTAAGCTTATGTATCAGTCTGCCAGGGCATATAGATTTCCTCGGCAACCAGGGGCTCGATCTGTCCGGAACTGACCTGCGTCAAAAAGGAAAGGAACGGGCTCAGATCCTCTTTCCGGATATAGAGATCGTAGGTGACGGAAGTGGCAAAAGAGATTTCCTGCACCTGGTATCCGGAGAGACGGACCTGTCTTTCGATTATATCATGCAGGGAATAGGGGGCATCAAACAGGATGTGTGCTGTCAGGAACATCCGGGAAATGCCGGCGGCATCCGTACCGATCCGGGCACTCTGCGAATAAGCCCGAACCAGACCACCGGTTCCCAGAAGGGTTCCGCCGAAGTAACGGACAACCACGCAGATGCAGTTGCATAATTCCCGTCCCTGCAGAATCTCCAGTATGGGTTTCCCGGCAGTACCGCTGGGTTCTCCGTCATCGCTGAAGCGGGTTCTTTCCCCGTGCTGCCCGATGATGTAGGCATAACAGTGATGGCTTGCCTCACGATGCATCGCACGCACCTTTTCCAGAAAGGCCAGAGCTTGTTCCTCCGTTTCGACAGGGGAAGCATACCCTATGAAACGGGATTTCTTCTCAATGAATTCAGCGGATCCTTCACGGAATAAGGTACGATAGGAATCCAACTCGGTGCGCTCCTTTCCGGATCACTAGTCCTTCAGAAGGACGCGGTAGAACGCTTTCTTGCCCCTGCGGATCATGGCTTCCCCTTCCGGGAAATCCTGATCCTGCATGACATAATCCATGTCCGAAACCTTTTCACCGTTCAGGGTGACACCGCCGCCCTTGATCAGGCGCCGGCCTTCCCCGAGGGAGGGGGCGAGCTTGGTTTTGACCATCAGGTCGATCAGACGAAGACCCTGTACCTCCGCATGGGTCATTGTGACGGAGGGGATGGAGGATGCATCGGCACCGCCGGAGAATAATGCTTCCGCAGCAGACTGCGCAGCGGTTGCTTTTTCTTCGCCATGAACCAGTTTGGTTACTTCAAAGGCCAGCACTTTTTTCGCATTGTTGATCCGTTCATCCTTGTAGCGGCACAACTCGTGCACCTGCTCCATGGGCAGGAAAGTCAGAAGCCCGAGACATTTTTCTACGTCTGCATCGTCCACATTTCTCCAATACTGATAGAAATCATACGGAGAAGTACGTTTTTCGTCCAGCCATAAAGCCCCTTTTGCGGTTTTGCCCATCTTTTTCCCTTCATGGGTCAAAAGCAGCTGGAACGTTGCAGCAAAGGCATCCTTGTGTTCTTTCCTGCGGATCAGGTCAGCACCGGCAAGCATATTGCTCCACTGGTCATCGCCGCCCATTTCCAGCTTGCAGCCGTATTTACGCCATAATTCCAGGAAATCATAGCCCTGCATGAGCATGTAGTTGAATTCGAGGAAGGTAAGGCCTTTTTCCATCCTCTGTTTGTAGCATTCTGCCGTCAGCATACGGTTGACGGAGAAATGCACACCGATTTCACGCAGGAAATTGATGTAGTTCAGGTTCAGAAGCCAATCGCCGTTATTGACGATGATTGCCGCGTTTTCCCCTTCAAACGACAGGAAACGGCTCAACTGGGAACGGATGCCCTCGATGTTGTGCTGGATATCCTCCTGCGTGAGCATCTGCCGTAAATCGGTACGGCCGGAAGGATCCCCGACCATGGCGGTTCCGCCTCCGACCAGGGCAATGGGTTTATGGCCGGCTTTCTGCATATGCGCCATGGCCATAATCGGGATATAGTGTCCGATATGCAGACTGTCTGCCGTCGGATCAAAACCTACATAGAAAGGTACGGATTCATTTTCCAAGAGTTTATACAAATCCTCTTCATAGGTGATTTGTGCCAGGAATCCGCGTTCTTTCAATATATCCAGAATATGTGCCATGAGAAAGTTCCTCCGAAAAGAAATGTAAGACAGCATACTGCCTCATATTATTTTTTTATACCGCCAAAGTGGGTCAATTGTCAAGAAAAAAGCCCGGAAAGCAGATGGGGAGGCATCCTGTTCTGCAGAGTAAACCGAACTTCCGCAGCGTGACGCGAGATTGACATCGGTCGGCTTCTGTATTAATGTAATTGTTAAGAAATAAAAAAGAATGCCTGCAGGATCTGCTGTCCTGGCAGGGGACTGCCGGCGTTCGGGGAACCAACTTCCTCGAAGGAAATGGGAGGCGAAGTGAACCATGAAAATTACCAACATCAAGACAGCACTCATCGGGCACAATATCGTACTTCGTATTGTGACGGACAAGGGTGTAGACGGCTACAGCGAGATCGAGAATACCAAGGAAGGCTATATCGGGAATATTATTCCGTATTTTGCCGGTATGGTTATCGGTCTGGATCCGACAGATGTATCCTATGTAATGGCAGCACTTAAACGGGCCGGCGCATTCAAACCCTGGGGCTCTGTTGTCAGCGCCATTGAAATGGCCTGCTGGGATATCGCGGGAAAAGAAGCCGGTGTACCGGTATATAAACTCCTGGGCGGCAAGGTTCGTGACCGTGTAAGGGTTTACAACGGTTCTTTCAAGACGGAATATATGCTTGCGCATAAATCCTCCCCGGATGATGACCTCCGCGGCTGGCAGTATGAGAAGTTCGACAGCCCGGAAGCGGTCGGGGAAAGCATGCTTGCCCTGGCGGAGCGCCCGGAAGGGTTCACGATCAGCAAGATGGCTTTCGGCTGGCATGCCGGAAACTTCTGGAAACAGTTCGGGATCGATGAATTTGCGTACAATACCTATCCGCCTCTGAATGCCAAGGCACGTACACAGCGAGGAAGCATGCTGACGGAGCGCGGCTTTGATGCGCTGGTGGAATATGTGGATCGTCTGAAAGCGGTTATCGGCAACAAGATCGGGTTGGCCCTGGACTGCGGCCCCGGCTTTGCTCCGGTTGATGCCCTGCGTTTTGCAAAAGCGGTGGAACCGTATCACCTGCTGTGGCTGGAAGATATGGTCGCCGGTGACTATACTCCCTACACAATGGCACATGTTTACCGCGACATTACCATGCAGACCTCTACCCCGATCCATACCGGGGAACAGATTTACCTCAGGGAGAACTACAGAGAGCTCATCGAAGGACAGTGCGTAAACGTGGTAGGACCGGATCCGGCAGACTGCGGCGGTATTGCCGAACTGAAGTGGATCGCGGAGTATGCGGATATTCATGGAATCCATATGGCCCCGCACGGAACATTCGACGGTGTGTTCGGTATGGCGGCACTCACGCAGGTCTGCTGCACAATGCCTCAGAACTACATCGCTTATGAGTATCCTGCCGGCAATCCCGAGTGGTGGTATGACATCGTGGAAGGCCTCCCGAACAACTTCCTCCACGACGGACATGTCTGGGTATGGGACAAACCCGGTATCGGCGTCGAATTCAACATCCCCAAGGCACAGAAATATCTGCGTCCGGAAGAAAAGGATTTCTTCGACTGATCAAACCGAACAGAATAAGGAAGGCCGCCGGCTTTACAGCCAGCGGCCTTTTATCATGTCCGGAACGGTTTACGGGATTACAGGCGTCCAGTAAGTCTGTTTATAGATGTCAGTAAACATATAGGTGGCAGAAGCTTTTGTCTTGTCGATATAGACGTTGCTGATCTGGATGTTCCCGTCATATACCATGGGATCGCCGAGCGTATAGCTGTCTTTATAGGATCCGTCATAGCCGTAGTAATCGCATACAAACTGGATGACATCTCCTTTTTCCAGTCCGCTGAGGGCTTTGCCGATAGTATCGGTCTCGTTGTTCTTGTAAACATACTGGACCCCGGCAACATACCCGTTTGGATTGGAGGAATCAAAGACGATGATCAGTTCGGCGCGTTCGCCGTTCAACAGGATCGGGATACGGCCGGAGAAGACAGCATCATCACCGACCCCGACCGTTTCGGTATGGTAGTAGGCAACCGGCTGCTGGTTAATGGCAAGCCAGGTGCCGTCATAGGTTCCCCGCAGGGCTCCGTCATCCGTGAAGGAGAAAATGTTGTCCAGTCCCAGGTCGATGTAGCCTTCTCCGTCGTCGAAGTACACATTCAGGTTGAGGTCATGGACCAAAGCCCACTGGTCTTCGGAAAGACGCAGCTCATAACCGTCGGCTGTCTGGGCCCATACCAGCTGGTCCGCATTAAACCGGTTGGCTGCCAGATACTCCGCAGCATCATCCATATTGATGCCTCTGCCGAAGAAGGAGGAGTTATCGCTCCCTAATCCGCCAAGTCCGCCGAAATTGCCGCCCAGCAGGCTTCCGAGCAGATCCCCGATCATGTCATTGGGAACCGAAGATCCGGAACTGCCGTTCCCCAGCAGGGTGGACAGCGGGGATGAGTTGCCGCCGGAAACGGCCTGACCGCTGACTTCCAGACTGGCGAACTGCTGGATGGCACGGGAATATTCGCTGTCCAGGCCAATGGCGTTGTAGCAGGCTACCGCTTTATCGACCGTAGATACTTTCTGGTAGGGGAAGTAGACGGAAATGCCATAGGCATTGGTCATATTCGAAGAAGTGCGGTTGTACTTGACGGCGCCCAACAGTGCCTTGGCCAGCGCTTTGGATTCCGTTGTATTGATATTATTGGCCAGACTGACGAGGTCTACCTGGTCAACCTTGCTGGAAACCGCAAACTCGCGGGAGGTACTCCGGGCATTGGCTACGGTTTTGTACTCGTCGCCGCTCAGCAGGGAAGAAACATTGCTGGCAAATCCCTTGAATTTATCCGGAACCGTATTTTCCAGTTCAGCCAGGTCGACAACGGAGAGCGTTGTCTTCTGCCCGTTGCATTTCTGTGCACACGCCGTTACAAAATCATCCACAATCTTCTTGCCGAGTTCAATGGTCGGCATGGAAGGATTGTTGGCAAGAGCTGTCAGCCAGTTGGTATAATACCAGCCGATGCCGGGCTCTGTCTCTTCGGATGCAATCAGATAGTCCGCATACGGAGCAAGGGTCAGCCCGTTTTCAAGGGTTCCCATCAGGCAGGCATCAAACCCGATGAAATCGAAGGAGACGCCGCCGCTCTTCAATGCTTCACTGATGCTGGGGAGGGTCATGGAACCGGCCCTGGGATTCTTCTCATCGTATCCGTATCCCGCAATGGAACCGGATCCGTGGTTCCACAGGATCAGCTCGTTCCGGTTGGCGGGATAGTTTGTTTTACAGAACTGGATGAAACTGGCCAGGGTTTTCGGGTTGGTCATCGGGGCGTTTCCGGCATCCTTGACCAAACGGCGGATCTGACCTTTTTCGACTTTGTAGACCTGGTTTACGCTGCTGCTGACCGAACTGTTCTTCCAGGTTTTGGCCCCGCCGGTATAGACGATCAGGTTCACGTTGTCATTCAGACCGGCATTGATCATTTCCTGCAGGTCGGCAGTGCCCATGCCGCTGCGGGATTCCAGATCTGACCCGCACATGTACAGCATGATTGTCACTTTGTCCTGTCCATTGCCCAGAATGTTGGTTCTTTTGGCACGGGACCCGGAAGCAACGCCTGTATCCAGTGTGGAAGTGTTGGCTTCGGTAGTCCATCCGGTAGATGTATTACCGATACTGCCGCCGGTCAGGCCGCCACCGAACAGGCTGCTCAGGTCAAAACCGGACATGCTGCCGGAATTCCCGCCGGAAGGCTTCTGGGTTGCCGGTGAAGTATTCTGCGTTGGGGCAACATACTGTGTATAACTGGGAATCAGTCCGTTGTTGGGATCTGCGGAACCGCCGGATCCGCCGCCAAGCAGGGTGCTTAGACCGAACCCGCCGCCGCCGAGCAGCAGGACGGCACCGATGATCAGCTTTATCAAAAGACTGCCGCCACCGCCGGAAGAGCGATGACCGTTATTGCCGGATGGCTGGCTGCCGCTTGGCCTTCCGCTGTATCCGTTTCCATGACCGACGGGACCGGTCCCTAAACCACTGCCGGTTTTACCGATCGGTTTGCCTACGCCGGTAACGTTTGTTTTTCTGCCTTGTGGTCTGTTTTGCATGTTATCCTCCCACAAATTCAATCAGATAAAGTTATTTTATCACATTTTTGTTCTTGTTCCTATTATTTCCTCTGATTATTATTTCATGTGAACAGGGAACGAATGCAAGTTGCTCGGATTCAGATACCCGCCCAAAAAACGGAAATATGGGGATTGTTCTGATATAATAAACATTATAATTATGATGAACGGGGATACGGCCGTGTTCCTGTCCAGACAGCAGCCTGAAAGGGGAAGTCATGGAGATTACATTGATGAGACACGCAGAAAGTGTGTACAACGAAAAAGGAATTCTCCAGGGTCAGATTGATTGTTGTTTAAGTGAGGCGGGGGAGAAAGAAACGATCTGCAAAGCTCGGTACTTCGATGCCTCCCGATATGACCTCTGTATCTGTTCTCCTCTCTGCAGGGCAGTCAGGACCGCAGAAATCATGGCACCGGGATTGAAGAGGGTTCTGGATGACAGACTGAAAGAAAGAAGCCTTGGGGATTGGGAGGGAACACCGGTCACTGATGAGAAAACATTCCTGATCCGTGTGCAGGGGGAGGTACCGCCGAAGGGGGAATCTGAACAGGAAATCCGGGAAAGGGTGACAGCTTTCCTGAAGGAAACCCTGGAACGGTATCCGGAAAAGAGAATCCTTGTTGTTACCCATGCCGGGGTAATCCACACTGTCAGGGAGGTTTTGGGTTTGCCGAAAAAGCCGGCGGAGAATCTGTGTCAGCAGACAATCTTTCTGTCATCTTCATCGTCCCAGGATTCTTTCTGCTGCAGGGAGTTGGACACGATAGGGGACAGGAGAAAATAAAGAGATCCCGGAAACGGCGATCATTCGTCATTTCCGGGATCGTTTCTGGAGCGAGTGATGGGAATCGAACCCACATAGCCAGCTTGGAAGGCTGGAACTCTACCACTGAGCTACACCCGCGAATCAGATAGCGGATCAGAAATCTGAATCCTGTCACACTATCTTTTGGAGCGGTAGACGGGATTCGGACCCGCGACATCCACCTTGGCAAGGTGGCACTCTACCACTGAGCTACTACCGCCTGTCTGGTTCGG
>JAFPSR010000098.1 GCA_017413675.1 Clostridia bacterium
AAACCTGGAAGAATACCAGACACAGCTTCGTGCCGAACGTAGGAAACTGTTTGCATTATGCGAGGATGCACACAGGATCCGGGTGGAAGCGGCACGCAGGTTTGAAAAAGAAGTGCTTCGGGAACTGAAAGACCTGGGCATGGAGCGGGCAGCCTTTTCCGTAGATATTCAGTGCCCGGAAACCCTGAAGGAAGCGGAAAGCCGGTACACTCCAAGAGGGTATGACGAAGTACGTTTCCTGTTGACCGTAAATGCCGGAGAACCGCTTAAACTACTCAGCAAGACAGCGTCCGGCGGGGAAATGAGCCGGATTATGCTTGCTTTCAAGACTGTCCTGGCCAGGACAGATGAAATCCCGACCCTGATTTTTGACGAGATCGATACGGGCATTTCCGGAAGAATGGCCCAGGTGGTCGCTGAAAAAATGGCCAGGATCGGAATGCAGCGCCAGGTGCTTTGTGTCACCCATCTTCCGCAGATCGCGGCTATGGGGGACAGGCAGCTGATGGTGGAAAAGACATTTGAAGGGGATCGGACCATCACAAGGACCGTGCTTCTCGAAGGAGATGCCAGATGCGAGGAGATTTCCCGCATGGTCAGTGGAGCCGGGGATGCATCCAGCGGCCTGTCCCATGCCCGGAATCTTCTGGAGAGCGCCGCCAGATGGAAAGACAAGATCCGGGGATCCTAAAAGAAAAATAAAAGTTAACAAGATAAAGCAAGCCTGTGGCAGAAGCCACAGGCTTGTTGGTTATATCAGTACTTCTTGGGGCAAGGTGAAGCCGTTCTCTGTGAGATCGAAGACATACAGCCCGCAGTTCGGGAGATGTCTGTTCCAGTAGGATCCATGGGAATCCGGACTCAGGTATTCCAGTGCCCCTTTCATGGCTACCGCATGGGTAGACAAAAGCAGATTTCCTTCCTCTGCAAGCGGCCGGACGGCTTCCAGGAACCTGCCCATGCGATGAACCAGGGCTTCCAGGGATTCCATCCCTTCCGGGGCAGGAGTATGCAGAATATCCCCGAAGAATCGGCGGATTTCCGGCGGGGGATTCTTCATGTCAATGCCGTCATAGGGACCGTAATCCATTTCCAGCAGGCGATCGTCAGTCTCAATTTCGGAAGAACCGGTGACAATCCGGGCAGTTTGTACCGCCCGGCACAGGGGACTTGAAATCACGTGGGCAAAAGACAGGCCGTTTTCACGGACCCAGGCACCGGTTTGTTCTGCCTGTGCGATTCCGGTCTCATTCAGCGGATAGTTGCTCCGACCCTGCAGGATCTGGGATCGATTCAGATCGGTTTGCCCATGACGCAGGAGATAGATCACGGCTTAATCCAACCCTTGCTGTCTTCCGGTTTCCGCAGAAGGCGGATTCCCTTAACGGCAGCACCGGAAAGATACGGTACCAGTTTTTCTTCGGATTTTCCCAGACCGCCGCCGCCGGAAGTGGCGAACAGATAGACTTCCTTACCGGCAAAGTTCAGGGATTTGCAGAAAGTATTGATGATGTTCGGCGCACAGCCATACCATACGGGGAATCCAATCAGGACCCGTTCATAAGCGGCAAATCCTTCGGGAAGGGCAGCCAGGGGGACATCACAGCCAGTCCTGTTTTCCTCGTTGCAGCGGGAGGAGGGAACCCGCCAGTCAATATCTGCCTTGGTATAGGGGGTTTCGGGACGGATCTCAAAAAGATCTCCCTGGAGTTCTTCCGCCAGCAATCTGGCAAATCCGGCAGTTTTGCCGACTTCCACACTGAAATAAGCAATCAGGGTTTTCATGTATGTGCCTCCGTTTCCTATAGCTTTTCACTGATGTAATAGATTTCTGACGGTGATTTGGTGACCAGTACCGTTTCCTGATGAAAGAAGACACACAGGTCTTCCGCTATGGAGCGGGTGATCTCATCCGGGACATCCAGAAGGGAAAGAACCAGGGTATTCTCCTGTACATAATCCCCGTTTTCATGCATATACCCGCCGGATACCTGGTTCATCGAAAAGGAAACATGGTAACTGCGGCAGACATTCTGCAGAATAGAGATATATTTCTCCGTCTCAAAACGCTGTTCATGGGAAATGGCATCGTTCAGTCCCACATAGATTTTGGTCTGATAACTGGTCATTGGTTTCGCACTCCCGAATCATCTATAGACCCAGTGTAGTGGAAAAGGGAGGGAAAATCAATCTTTTCGACAAAGAGGGGATTTAGGAAAAATCCCTTGTAATTTGAACGCGGAATCGGCACAATAGAAATTGAAATACCAGAAATGGCAGGAGTAACAATATGAAAAATGAGAAAAGGATGATATCCGTCCTGATTGTAGGGATCGGGGGTTACGGGAGAGGCGTTACCCAAAATATACTGGATAATCTGGATACATACAGGGTATGTATCGAAGGAATCGTGGATCCTTTCTACCGGAATTCACCGGTGTGGGCACAGCTGGAGGAAAGGCAGATCCCTCACTATGACACAATGGAAGAATTCTATGCGGAAAAGCAGGCGGAACTGGCCGTGATCTGCACGCCTATCCGGTTCCATCAGCAGCATGCTGTATATGCCATGGAACACGGGAGCCACGTCCTGATTGAAAAACCGACGGCAGCGACCATGGAGCAGTCGGGGATTATGGAAAAAACGGCACGCAGGACAGGGAAAACACTGAATATCGGATTCCAGCTGTCGTATATGCGGCCAATCCTTCGCTTGAAGCAGGAAATCCTTTCCGGCAGGTTCGGAAAAGCGAAGGATGCCTGGACATTGGTCCTGTGGCCTCGGGATTCTGTATATTATGCCCGTCCCTGGGCTGGAAAGATGACCCAGGAAGGCGATCCGGTCCTGGACAGTATCGCCATGAATGCCTGTGCACATCATCTGCATATCCTCTACTTCCTCATGGGGGATGCAATGGATCGCTCTAGAATGCCGGAAGAAGAAAAAGTCTGCCTGATCCGGGTGAATGAGATCGAAACCTTTGATACCGCTATAATGGAAGTGAAAGCCGGGGAAGCTGTGATTCATTTCCTGGTTTCCCATGCGGTGGAAGAAACCGTATCTCCAGTCATGAAACTGCACTTTGAGAAAGCGGATATTTTCCTGCAGGGGGAAGGCAAGGGGGAAGATGCCGTCAAGGTAATCCTGAAAGACGGCACCGAGGAAATCTACGGTTCCCTTACCGAGGATTATTACCGGAAAATCCCATATGTCCTCAGTGTGGTCCGTGGAGAGTGCAGACCTGTGTGTACGCCGGAAACAGCGAAAGCGCACCTGCTTTCCGTCACAAAAGCTACCCTGGAAGGGCATATCCGGGATTTCCGGGCGAACCTGAATGTCCCTGATGCAAAGCCCCAGGTCTACGTTAAAAACGATGTACGTGTCCTTTCGGGTATGCAGGAACTGCTCAAAAAGGCTTTTGCGGAAGAAATAATGCCGTGGGAAATCACGGATCTGTATGGACAGCCGGAAGAAATCAAACTGTAAGGAGAAGAAACATGCAAAGAGACGGGATGAACTATGTGCCGGATGTGAAGAAACCGGAACCGGTCGTACAGGCCGGGGAATTTGTGATTGCCGCCATAGCGCTCGACCACGGGCATATCAACGGGATGTGCCAGGCTCTGATGGAAGCCGGTGCTACGCTTAAATGGGTATATGACAGGGATCCGGAAAAGATGGAATCCTTTGTGAAACGCTTTCCGGGTGTGCGTGCGGCCGGAAGCGAAGAGGAAATCCTGAACGATCCGGAAGTGAAAATGGTCTGCGGGGCAGCGATCCCCAATGAACGCTGTGCACTGGGAATCCGTGTCATGCGTGCCGGGAAGGATTACTTTACGGACAAATGCCCGTTAACGACTCTGAAACAGCTCGAGGATGCGAGAAAAGCAGTGCGGGAGACTGGCAGGAAGTATATGTGCTATTATGGGGAAAGGCTGCATTCCGAGGCCTCCGTATTTGCCGGATACCTGATTGAACAGGGCGCAATCGGCAGGGTTATTCAGGTGATTGGGATGGGGCCGCATCGGGAAACCCCGGGCAGCCGTCCGGAATGGTTCTACAAAAAGGAGCAGTACGGCGGGATTCTCTGCGATATCGGCAGCCACCAGATCGAACAGTTCCTGTATTTTACGGGAGCGGAAGACGCGAAGGTTGTCAGCAGCCGGATTGCCAACTATGCGCATCCCGATCAGCCAGAACTGGATGATTTCGGGGATTGTACGCTGACGGCGGAAAATGGAGCTTCCGGTTATTTCCGTGTAGACTGGTTCACCCCGGATGGGCTCAGAAGCTGGGGGGACGGCAGAATTTTCCTGCTCGGGACCGAAGGATATATTGAACTGAGGAAGACGATCAATATCGGGACAAAGGAAGAAACCGGGAACCATGTCTTTCTGGTGAACCGGGAAGGGGAACATTACTGGAATGTTACCGGCCAGGTCGGTACGCCGTTCTTCGGGGAGCTGATCCTAGACTGTCTGCACCGGACGGAAAACGCAATGACACAGGATCACTGCTTCAAAGCGGCGGAGCTGTGTGTGCGTGCACAGATCGAAGCGGACAAGCTGGCGTAGAAAGATAACAAAAAGGACCTGCATACGGCAGGTCCTTTTTGTGTGGAAGCTGTTGTTCAGGCCGAAACCCTGACCAGGAAAGCTTTTACCGCTTCTACTACCTGGCCCAGATGCCTGTGATAGCAATGATCATCGTCAGGAATGACGACAAGTTCACAATCCCTGTATTTGGATGCGGCGTCTCTTGCATAGAAAAGCGGAACAGCTTCATCCGCGTCTCCATGGACGATCAGAACCGGACCTGTATACCGGCGGATTGCCGCATCCGTATCCAGAGTCTGCGCGACACGGATATATGTTCCGTTTACGGAATGTGTCCCCCAGGAAAATACGACGGGTACATGCATCGGATCGAAAGTCTGTCCGAGCAGCTGTCCTTTTTTAGCGCCGTCTGTAATCACAATGGCAGGGGCCAGGGGAAGAATGGCTTTGAAATAATCCGGCATCATGCCAGCAAGAAGGATTGTCGTCAGTCCGCCCTGGGAATGGCCGCAGAGGTAAAGATCGGTAACAAAATCGAGCGACCGGGCATATTCTGCAGCGCACATGGCATTGTTCAGCCATTTATACAGGTTGTGCCGCGCAAAATCCCCTTCACTCTGTCCATGCCCGAACATTTCCACCCGTAAGGTCGCAAACCCGGTTTCCCACATACCTTCACAGACTGCAATAATGTGATCTTCTTCCATATGGCCGGTCAGGCCGTGAATCACTAGTGCCAGCGGGCATTTTTCCAAGTGATCCGGTTTGTCCAGCTTGGCATGGAGGCGGATTCCGTCATCCTGAAGATAAAATTCTTTGCGCATGAGCATTCTCCTTTGCTTAATTCGATCTTGATCTGAGTATAACATAGGGAAAAATCAGGGTAAATGCAGGAAAAGGAGGATGTGGTATGGAATCTATATCTGTTTGGAAGGAATGGAGGTTTTGTTATGAGAAGAAAAGACAGGGAAATTACGGACAGTGTCGAACTGGAACGGATTATCGATTCTGCAAAGTTCCTGCATCTGGGCCTGATGGACAGGGAGTACCCCTATGTGGTGCCTCTGCATTACGGATATGAACTGGAGAACGGGAAATGGGTCTTCTACATGCATGGCGCGAAGGAGGGTCGGAAGCTTGATCTGATCCGCGCCAACCCGAATGTGTGCATTGAACTGGAGACGGAAGCGGAATTGATTTCCGGCGGCGATGTTGCCTGCAGGTACGGATCTTCCTATGCTTCCGTGATCGGGATTGGAAAAGCCAAGATCCTGGAAGAAACAGAAGAGAAGATCCATGGGCTGCAGCTTCTGATGCAGCACCAGACAGGCCGTGATTTCAGCTTTACCGAACAGATGGCTGCGGGAGTGGCTGTCATCCGGGTTACTTTACAGAAAATTGCAGGCAAGGAAAGGAAAAAACCGGGTCAGCCCGGATAAGGGAGGAAACCACTTGAAGCGTGTCCTTGTAAAATCGGTTCATGATGCTTTTGATTATGTAATGGACCACTATTATCCGTTCGGACTGGAGGAGTTCGCGGAAAGAACTGACCCGTATGCTGTCATTTCCATCCAGGATACCCATACGGGCGGGTTCGGATTTACGTTTTCCCGGAATCAGTTTTGCAAAGGAGTGCTTACCCTTTATTTTGATGATATTGTTAGGAACGTGGACGGTGCCTGCCTGTTTTCTTCGGACCAGGCAGAATCCATCATTGATTTTATACAGAGTAATAAAGACGTGGAAACCCTGCTCATCCACTGCTACGGCGGACAGTCCCGTTCCCTGGCGGTAGGGGCATTTGCCGTCCGCATGCTGGGTGGGGACAACAGCCGCTACTTTGCACACGGAAATCCCAACCGTTACGTTTACGAACTTCTCCTGCAAACCTGGAAAAACAGAAAATCATCGGAAACCGGATGTACATAAACTCCATAAAAGGATATAGTAAAAGAAACAAACAGTGCAAGGAATCATAACCCGATGGAACAGATACCCCTGCAGAAGGAGATTTACGATGGAACTTCAAAAACAGGGCTTTGACCTGCAGGAATATCTGACGAAAGGTGTGGAGGGAGTTATTGCCGAAGCGGTCAAGGCCACCCTTAAAAACCCGAGGGAAAGCGCATTCCTGCTGAAATTCGCCGCAGCAAGCAGAACGGCTGCGAAACGACGCCGAAAACTGGAAGATGCCGGAGAGCATATTCCGACTTTTTTGATTGCGAGCATTACCAGCCAGTGCAATCTTCACTGCGCGGGATGCTATTCCAGATGTAATCTGGCAACCGTGGATGAGGAACCGGTGATGCAGATGACCGGGGAAGAATGGTCCCGGGTCTTTGGGGAAGCCGAAGAGCTGGGGATCAGCTTTATCCTTCTGGCCGGCGGTGAACCCATGCTGCGGCGGGACGTAATTGAAGAAGCCGGAAAACACCCCAATATCCTGTTCCCGATCTTTACCAACGGGACATTCCTCGGGGAACAGTACCTTGCGTTGTTTTCCAGATGCCGGAACCTTCTCCCGGTGATGAGTATCGAAGGAGAGAAGGACATTACGGATTCCAGGCGGGGAAACGGTATCTATGACCGGGTTATCGGGAACATGGAGGAATTGAACCGCAGAGGGATCGTGTTCGGGGCATCGGTGACTGTAACGACTGAAAACATCCGGGAAGTCACTTCGGATCGATTCCTTTCCTCACTTTCCGAACGCGGCTGCAAAGTGGTGATCTTTGTGGAATTTGTCCCGGTGACCGATGAGAGCCGCGAATTGGCTCCCGGAGATCCGGAACGGGATTATCTGAATGCGGAGCTGGAGCGGCTGCGTACAGAGCATCCGGAGATGGTGTATATTTCTTTCCCCGGTGACGAGAAAAGTTCCGGCGGCTGTGTGGCTGCCGGCCGCGGATTCTTCCATATCAACTCCTATGGCGGAGCGGAGCCGTGCCCGTTTTCTCCTTTTTCCGATACAAATGTGCGGGAGGTCTCCATTCGGGAGGCTCTGCAATCCCCCTTGTTTACTGCTCTTCGGGACGGAGGAATCCTGATGGATCATCATGAAGGCGGCTGTGTTCTGTATGAAAAAAGGGAATTGGTGAAAAGTAATGTGGGAAGAGGACCGGAACAGAATAGAGAGGATAAGGCATGAAATACGGAGAATCCACATTTGACATTCTTTATCTGTTGTTTGCCTTGACTGCCGGCTGTGTTCTTCTGAACCGTGCAAAAAACAAACCGGAAAGGCTGATGGGAATCGCCGCGCTCGTCCTGGGATGCGGCGACGCCTTCCATCTGATTCCCCGTGTACTGAACTATTTCGTAAACGGGGATTTTTCGGCAGCCCTCGGGATCGGAAAACTGGTTACATCCGTTACCATGACAATATTCTATCTGTTGCTGTATTTTATATGGCAGGGTGTATTCCGTTCTAAGGAGAATCGAACCCTGACTGCCCTGGTGTGGGTTTTCACAGTGGTACGTGTCCTTTTGTGTCTGTTTCCGCAGAACGGCTGGCTCACAAACGAAAGCGGCCTGACTTGGAGCATTGTGCGGAACATCCCTTTCCTTGCTCTGGGCGCCTTGATTTGCATCCTGTATTTCCAAAAGAGAAAAGAAAATGCCCAGCTGCGGCGCGTATGGCTTTATATTCTGTTCTCCTTTACATTTTATATTCCGGTTGCAGTCGGTGCGGGTTTTGTTCCGATGCTCGGGATGCTGATGCTCCCCAAAACCATTTGCTATATCCTGCTGCTTGCTGCCTTCCTTCGATATGTTTGCAGAAGGGATAATCTGGTTTGAATTTTCCTATATACAAAAACAGGCGTGACCGCAGATACGTGCGTCACGCCTGTTCTCATAAGGCGAACAGTTATAAAATGCACAAAGGAAGCTAATCCTTGATAACGGTTTTCCAGATTCCGGTACGGTAACGCCAGAACAGAAGCAGCATCCGGATCACAACTTCCACGAGTGCAACGTACATGATGGCAACAAGTCCGAGATGGAATACACGGATGAACAGGATGCTCCACAGGGTACGTACCAGCCACTGGGTGGATGCGGTAATGTAGAAGTTGATCTTGGTATCCCCGGCACCGCGCAGAACACCTGCCAGGATCCACGCAAGGACCTGCGGCACCTGCAGACAAGCGGTAACCTTCAGACACTGGGAAGCCAGGTTGATTACAGATTGATCCGGTGTAAAGAAGCCGATAATCTGACTGGAGAAGGTGAAGAGCATGATCGAGGTAAAAATCATTACCCCGGTACCGATTACGGAAGTGGCCTTGACATAACGTTCCGCCAACTCCGGCTTCTTGGCACCCAGGGACTGCCCGACCAGGGTGACAATGGCGGTTTGGAAGGAGAATGCCGGCATGAAGGACATGGACTCGGCTGTTAAGGAAAGGCTGTTGGCAGCGACATTGATTGTCCCGAGGGAAGCAATACTGCGGCTGGTCAGGATCCCGGACATGGACATGAACATACGTTCCAGCATGGCAGGGAAACTGATGGTAAATATCTGCTTGGTAAGTGGGAAATCGATTTTCCATCCTTTGGTAAGGCTGATTGTGTACGGCCCTTTCCGGAAGAAGCAGACATACAGGGAGAACAATCCGGCGGTAGTCATGCCAATGGCGGTCGCAATCGCAGCGCCTTTGACCTCCAGCCCGGCTCCGAACATGCGGAAGGACAAACCCAGGAAATGGATATCCCGGGTGGGGTAGATCAGAAGGAAATTGAATACAACGTTAATGATATTCATCATGGCATTTCCGATCAGAGGTGTTTTGGTATCCCCGTACCCGCGGAAAGCCGAATTGAGGATCATGGAAGTTGTGATAAAGATACGGCCGGTGCAGACAATTAGGTTATACTCAGCTGCCGTATCCAGAATTTCGGGAGCAGCACCCATGAACCGCGGGATCGCACGGTGCAGGGAGATTGTCAGAAGGGAGATGGGCAATCCTACAAACAGGATCAGGAGGATGGCATGATGCATCAGCTTCTTGACCTGCTCCGGCTGGCCGGCACCAACGGACCGGGCAACCAGGGTGGTAATTCCGATGCCCAGAGACATGACAATCCCATTCAGGAACATGATGGGGGATTGACTGATGGAAACGGATGCGGTCGCATTGGCTCCAAGGGAACCAACCATGGCGGTATCCGCATATCCAACCAGGGTCGTAAAGATCTGTTCTAGAAACACAGGCCAGGCCAGCAGGAATATGGTTTTCACAATCCCGTTGGACTCATCGGTAACATTCAAAGCTCTTCTAGCCATGAACCAGCCTCCCTTGCCGTTGTTTTAGTAATTCTGTACAGCGATCAGGCAAGCCCGGGGGGACAGGGAGAACCCTGTTCTTCGCACCAGGCAAAATATAACTCTTCAGTTGCCAGGGCCATTTTGGTTACGGAGCAGGAAGTTGTCTCCGGATAAATATACCAGGTATCTTCCAGAGTGTTGAGATCAACACAGTCCCCGTATTTGCCCAGATAGTTATACTCAATATGACAGGAGTAGAGGGAAGAAACGGGCTTGCACATTTCAAACGGGTCTCCATCCGGATCCGTTCCGCGGACGGTAAATCCGTTTGCATTGTGTGTCAAGGTTCCGTTCCCCAGGCGGATAAAGCGTTTTGCATTGGGAAGGGTATCCACATGAACCGGGATTTCTCCCGTGGTGTAAGTGCCGCTGCGGACTTCGCGGCGGACATTTGCCCTTTCCCATTCATACCAGTCGGGAATATGGGTAAATTCGGTCTCACCTTCACCAGCCTCCAGTTCGCCGGTTTCCGTAAATGTCCAGTATTTTCCGCAGGCTTTGCAGAATATCTTCGTTCCTTGGGAGGACATTTCATATTCCGTTCCGCAGGCGGGGCATTGGTACAGGACTTTTTCCAATCCCTCTGCACGCTTTTTATAGGAAACCCGGATGCTCTTTTCCTTCTGCCAGGCATATTCATCGTACTGGAAGGCATTTACGATTGCCGTATTGATTTCATCGGATGATTTTTCCGCAAGCTCTTCCGGAGTATACAAAAGGCGGAATTCTGCTTCTGTTGGGGCAACACCCCGGTTGTGCAGATTCCAGAACGGGGAATTGATGTGATGACCGTGGCAGATCAGGGTAACGACAGGAACCTTGAAGAGCTTGCAGAGTTTCCCCAAAGAACGCGGGAGGACGGCGGTAGTACCGCACAGGGAATAGCGGGCCTCCGGATAGAGGACAATGACATCGCCGTTTTTAATGGTTTTGAGAAGCTGGCGGACGAGCATCAGGTCGTTTGTGAATTTTCGTTTGCAGATACATCCGACATTCCGCAAGAGGTTTTCCCGGCCGATAAACCCGTCAATGGCAACCACGTAATTGGCCCGCTGCGGCCAGATCGCCTTGGTGGCAACCTTGAAATCCATAAAGGCATTGTGGTTGCAGAGCAGAAGATACGGAGGCTTCAGTCCTTCGGTGCCGATACGGGTCAGATGGTTCCGGTGAAGCAGTACATCCGGAAGGCTCAGCGCAATGGTCAATGGATGCAGATACCATTTGGTGCGCCGCGGAGGTTCTTTCATGTCGAAACGTTCAAAAGGCTGTTTCATAATTCACGTCCTTATTCTCAGGGATAGATGAAAAAGAGCCGGATCAGTCTTCCCCGGTAAGATGTACCGTCCGATAGGTATGACCGGTAGCCGGAAGGAACTTCTGCACAATATCCTCGGTTCGGATTTTCAGACTGGACGTGTTCACACAGGGATGGCACCCGATAAATGGATCTTTGAGGACATCCTCGTCAATGAGCAGATGCACTTTATGGTCCGAATCATTCATAAGGCCCATGATACTGACAGCACCCGGCTGGATATCCAGATAGCGGAGCATATCGTCCGGTCCTGCAAACGACAGGCGCGAGGACTGAATCTGGGCAGACAGTTCCTTGGTTTTGAATTTCTTGTCACCCGGCATCATCAGGAGGTAAAAATCCGTTTTCTGCCGGTTGCATAAAAACAGGTTTTTGCAGATCAGGACTCCCAGAACAGCATCAATCGCAAAGCAGTCTTCCATCGTATCCGCATGCTCGTGATCTGTACGCTGATAGGAAATACCAAGGCGGTCCAGGAAATCATAAGTGCGGATTTCCCGTTCCAGCCGTCCTTCCGGATAGGAAGGCCTTCCTTCGAATAACTCCATAATGACAGTTTCCTTTTCATTCCAAAGGTAGAGGTATGAATTTCTAAATATGTATGTAATTATATCAGTGTTTCCGTTTTCAATCAATCCCGAGAGGAGGGAAACAGGAAGCGGCATTAGAAGCTTATTGACTTTTCCATTCTTCATTTCTATTATGAATCCATAAATGATTCGTTGGAGGCAGACATGAAAGCAGCAGTTATACAACCATTCTATTCCCTGCATGCGAAGGATCTGGAGCAGAGCTTTACCGGGTTTCTCCGCCTATGTGATCAATGTGATGATTCCATGGACCTGATTGTGTTTCCGGAATACTGTGATATTCCGTCCTCCGTCCCGGACGCACATGCTTTTGCAGAGGCTATACAGAAGTATAATGGACTGGTACGTGAATAAATCATAGAGACGGCAAAAAGGTGCCGGGCAATCTGCTTTGCCAATTTTGCCGATATAGCACCAACGGGTAACCGGAATACCACCTTTGTGTTTGACCGTGAGGGAAAAGAAGCGGGGAAATATTATAAAGCTCATCCCGCACCTTCCGAAGTGAAATCTGCCGAAGAAGGCGGTAACGCCATGGACTGTTCCTATAGTTATGATTACCGGGAACCAATGGTAATCGAACTGGAAGGGATCCGTTTTGCGTTCCTGACCTGTTACGATTTCTATATGTATGAGTATTTTCCCAGTATTGCCCGGGTTCATCCGGATGTAATTATCGGCTGTTCGCATCAACGTACCGATCTGCACCGGACGTTGGAAAACATCGGAAGCTTCTTATGTTACAATACGAACGCCTATCTGGTACGTTCCGCGGTATCCCTTGGAGAAGAAAGTGATGTATGCGGATGCAGCATGATTGTCTCTCCCGACGGCCGGATCCTTCTGAATATGGGAAATCAAGTCGGAATCGGGACCTATGAATTCAACCCGCATGCAAAATATGAAAAACCGGCAGGTTTCGGTGGCAAACCCAAGCCGCATCCGGAATATATCGAGGAAGGGCGGCGTCCGTGGCTCTACCGGCCGGCGGGAAGCATGATGGTTCCGGGAGAAAAATGGATGCCATACCCACGGATCTGTGCCCACCGCGGTTTTTCCACCATTGCGCCGGAAAACAGTCTTCCGGCATTCGGGGCGGCAGTTGCCCTGGGCGCACAGGAAATTGAGTTTGATCTGTGGAGCACATCCGACGGGGAACTGGTATCCCTGCATGATCCGACTCTGGACCGTGTTTCGGACGGGCACGGAAAAATCTATGAACATACCTTCGCCGAATGCAGGGAATTGGATTTCGGGGGCAAGACCGGAGAACACTTCAAGGGGCTCCCGATCCTGACCTTTGAGGAAATCCTTCGCAAGTTTGCCCAGACGGTCATCATGAACATCCATGTCAAAATCTGGGACGAACCTATGGATCACCAGTATGAACGGATCGCCGGACTGATCCGGAAATATGACTGCGCCTCCCATGTGTATATGATGTCCAGCAATGACCGCAGCCTTATGGAGTTTCGAAAGATCGCTCCGGATATTTCCGTATGTGTTGGGTTTGACGGGAATAGGGAAGACCTTTTGAGTATGCCCAAACGCGCGATCCAAATCGGTGCTCCGAAGATCCAGCTGTTCAAGCCGTATTTTGACCAGTCAACAGTGGATTACGCCAAAGCCCACGGAATCCTGTGCAATGTCTTTTATGCGGATGATCCCCAGGAGGCGGTCCGGTATCTGGATATGGGGATTGATTCAATCCTGACCAATGATTTCCTGACCGTCAAGCTGGCAGTGGAAAAACATCTTGGGAAATAACTGCCTGTTTTTGGTTTGTCATGGCAATAACATAAAATATTAACAAATGGAACTATATGTTGTATAATTTACAAACGAGGTTTCACAAGGACAGGGGGTTATCTTCTGCTCCCTGAAAAATGAAACTTCCCAATGCCGCTTTTCGTCTGAGTGACGGAATCAAAGAAAGGGTTTTTGTTTTCCATGCAGGTAAAAAATGCCATTATCATGGCAGCTGGAACCAGCTCACGTTTTACGCCGCTGTCCTATGAACAGCATAAAGCGATGACGGTGGTCAAGGGGGAGGTTCTCATTGAACGGCAGATCCGGCAACTTCAGCAGGCAGGCGTCCCGCAGGTTATCATTGTAACCGGGTACAAAGCGGAACAGTTTGAATATCTGCAGAAGAAGTTCGGGGTAAAGCTGGTTCACAACGGGGATTACCTGAACCGCAACAACAACGGTTCCATCTGGGCGGTCCGGGAAGAGCTGGGCAACAGCTATATCTGTTCCGCAGATAATTATTTCGCCCGGAATCCGTTTGAAACGGATGTGGAGGAATCCTATTATGCCGCAGTCTATGCAAATGGGCCTACCGCGGAATGGTGCATGGAAGAAGATGAGAAAGGGTATATCAGCAGCGTAACGATCGGCGGGGAGAATGCCTGGTACATGTTAGGGCATACTTTCTGGAGCACAGAATTTTCTTCCCGTTTCCTTTCCATTCTGGAAAAAGAGTATGACTGCCCCGAAACCAGGGATAAACTATGGGAAAAGATCTTCATGGAACATTTGGATGTTCTGAAGATGAAGATCCGCCGTTATGACGCGGATGTGATCTATGAATTCGATTCCCTGGATGAACTGCGGGAATTTGACCCTTCTTATGTGACTGATACACGCAGTAAGGTTCTTAAAACGATCAGTTCCGAGCTCGGGATCCCGGAAGGGGACCTTTGCCATATGAAACCCTGGAAGAATGAAACCAATGAAGCGGCAGGGTTTACTTTTGACTCACCGATGGGAACTTTTGCGTACCGTTTTCTGGACGGGAAACTCATCCGACAGTAAGGAACAGTTTCAGGCCGGACGCAGAATGGAACCCGGAGGTTTCGCCATGCGGTGTATGAAAATTACAGCCGAAAAAGGAGAAAAAAGAATATGGCAGAATTAGTTCGCCAGATTGAGGAAAACGACCTTCCTGCCGTCCGTAAGCTTCTGGAAAAAGCAGGACGGGAGAACACCTATGATTCAATCGAACGATTGGGAGGCATGACAAACCATTCCTATAAAGTAACCCTGAAGGATGGGGAAGAACTTCTGGTTCGTATTCCCGGAGATGGCACGGAAGAAATGATCAACCGTGCCGATGAAGAAAAGAGTACCCGTCTGGCAGTGTCCCTGGGCATTGATTCCGAACTTTTGTATTTCGGTCTTGACGGAACCAAGGTCATGAAGTTCATCTATAACCCGCAGCCGATGAGTGAAGAAGTTATGCGTAGGCCTGAAAACCTGAAGCAGGCAGCAGAAATCTTCCACAAACTGCATTATTCCGGGGTAGATACCGGGGTAAAATTTGATGTGTTTGAGATGGCAGACCTGTATGAAAGGATTATCCGGGACGGTGGCGTTGCTCTGTACCCCGATTATGAGGAAGTCAAGAATACGGTCATGTCGATTAAAGCTGCCGTGGATGCACGCGGCGGTGTGCGCATCGTTCCGTGCCACAACGATTCCCTGGTAGGGAACTGGGTTCTTAACGGGAACGGGAAGCTCTACCTCATTGACTGGGAGTACAGTGGCATGAA
>JAFPSR010000008.1 GCA_017413675.1 Clostridia bacterium
ACTCTTCCCGCCATTCAAGGATCTCGGCGATTGTGGAACCGTATTTCTTTTCCAGTACATGGATGGTATCCAGTCTCTGTTCCACCCTGTCCGCTTCCGCCGGATCAAAATCCAGGGTATCCAGGGTGTCCCGAAGGGTATATCCAGCATCCTGGGCCATATAGTAGATTTCCTGTACGGAATTATAGAGCTCCTGATATTCCGGCATGATCTGCCGGATTCCTTCCAACGCTCCTGCCGCTTTCTGAACCTGTTCAATAATCCCCCGGGATTCGGCAGAGAAAGCCTCCTGTGCCGTATGGAGCGAAGACAGGATTTTTTCCGCATTCCGGTTTTTGTCCCGTACGGCTGTCAGTTCTTCTTCTTCCCCGTTTTTCAGATGTACCGCGTCTATTTCAGCAATTTCATAGGAAAGGATATCCTTCATCCGTTCGGTTTCCCGGCTGTTCTGTGTCAACTGCCGCATCCGGGTGCGGATGGAAGTAAATGTTTTATAGGAAGCCGAAATGCCGGAAAGGGTATCGCTTAATTCTTTCTGGGCATAGGAATCCAGGTAGAGAGCATGCTGTTCCTCCCGAAGCAGGCTCTGGTGGTCATGCTGTCCATGGATATCCACGAGCATCGAAGTAAAGGACTGCATCTGGGTCAGCGTCACAAGTGCCCCGTTAATCCTGCAGGTACTCCTTCCGGACCGGGTAATGCGCCTGGAGAGAACCACTTCCCCGTTTTCGGTTGGGATCCCCATCTCTTCCAGTACCTTTTCTTCCCTCTCTCCAACGACAAAAAGAGCGTCGACGGCGGCAAACTCTTCTCCGGTACGGATGAGATCCCGATCGGCACGCTCTCCGAGCACCAGATTGACGGCATCTATAATAATCGATTTCCCGGCGCCGGTTTCACCAGTTAATGTGGTGAAACCGTCCTGGAAATCAATAAATGCCTTTTCAATCAGGGCAATATTCTCAATTGTCAATGAGCACAGCATTTGCTCATTCCTTTCTTTTCCGGAGGTCTATTTGCTCATGCTCTTGAAACGGCGCATAACATCCTCTACAACATCATTGGAAGAGAGGATAACCAGTACCGTATTGTCTCCGGCGATAGACCCGATCACTTCGCTCCAATGCAGGGAATCGATGGCTTCCCCGGTTACATTGGCGCTTCCCGGTATGGTTTTAACTACAATCAGGTTGTTCGCGCTGTTAATGGACAGGACAGATTCATTAAAAATCCGAATAAAACGTTCTGAAAGACTGTTCTCTGCCTTGTCTGCCGTAGCATAACGGTACCCGCCGTGATCGGAAAGAACCTTTAACAGACGGAGTTCTTTGATATCGCGGGAAACAGTTGCCTGTGTAACGCGGATATTTCTCTGCCGAAGTGCTTCCGCCAATTCCTCCTGTGTTTCAATATCCTGTTCCTTGATGATCTCCAGAATAACAGCATGCCGAATGGATTTCATGCCTATCATCCTCCATCATGATTATTTTTTATGTAAGTTTTTGCCGAATCAACGTATAGAAGTCCGTTTCCTTCATGCGGACAAACTGTGCCTTGAACGGGGCTTTTTCCACAGTCAGGTTTTTGCCCTGGGGCATGTGGATCAGGTCCTGCCCGTCAGCGTAAGCAAGAATCGGGGTGCGCGTATCAGTCGGACATACCTTGATCTGCTGATTACTGGGAAGCACAAAGTGCCTGGACCGAAGGGAATGCGCCGCAATCGGAGCCAAGAGGATGCATTCCAGACCCGGACTGACAATGGGGCCTCCACAGGAAAGGGAATATGCCGTCGATCCGGTCGGGCTGGAAATCAGGATCCCGTCACTGACGACAGTATCCAGCAGCCGGTCATGAACCAGCACATCCCCCGCAAAGGAAGCGGTAACTTTTTCGGGTTTAACAACAATGTCATTCAGTGCGAATATCCTGTTCTCTTCCGTAGAATAGGCCTGCAGCATCAGGCGATCCTCCAGTGTATACTCCCCTTTCAGGACTCTCTGGATACCTTCCTGCAAACCATCGATTTCCAATTCCGAAAGGAAACCCAAACGCCCGAGGTTTACCCCCAGGATCGGGATCCCTGCCAAAGCTGCCTTCCGTGCAACGGAAAGGATTGTCCCGTCGCCACCAAAAACCAGATAAAGA
Organism: Clostridia bacterium; assembly: GCA_017413675.1. Next base: position 2,146 of record JAFPSR010000008.1, read on the forward strand.
TCCGCGGACGGTGTATCATGTCCGTGAAGGGATACTGTATCGGATTGAAAAACAGGCGCACCGGAAGAAGGATCCCTTACGACCTGTGCATTCATCCGGGCAAGCGTCTGTGCGACTTCTTCTGCCTGTTTCAGGAAAGCAAACTTGGAAGAATGAAGAAAGATAGCGATCTGCAAATCTGTCAAACCCCTTTTCAATTCTATCTCAACAGCAAATTTTATACAAGTATAATGTATAAAAAAGTACTATATTTTTATATTTACGGCAATCAGGCAGTATATCCTGTATCCGCAAAATATTCGGATTCTTAAGGCATCGGGTTCAGAACATTGTAGATGTATAACGAATAATCGGCTTCTCCGTTATGCATAGAATCTTCTTTCTTTGCATACAGAAGGAATTCCGTATTTCCATCAGTACCATGGATTGGGGATACCGCAAGTCCCTTACACACCAGATGGACTTTCGGCAGGAAGGAGAGAACTTCCTCCAGAACCTGGCGGTGCACTTCAGGATCTGTAACAAGGCCTCCTTTTTCCACCTGATCCCTGGCCGCTTCAAACTGCGGTTTGACAAGGATGACCAATTCCGCATCCGAGGTAAGGCAGGGCACAACAGCCGGCAGAACAGTCTTCACGGAAATAAAGGACAGGTCCATGCTGGCAAAGGAAGGTATCTGGGCAAACATTTCCGTCTGCAGTGCGCGTGCATTGGTCCTTTCCAGAAGAACAACGCGTTTGTCTTCCCGGAGCCTGTAATCAAGCAGTCCGTACCCGACATCCACAGCGTAAACCAGGGCTGCATCATTCTGCAGACAGCAGTCCGTAAACCCGCCTGTTGATGAACCCACGTCCATACAAACCCTGCCTGCCAGAGAGATCGGAAAAGCTTTCAGGGCTCCCTCCAGTTTCAATCCCCCCCGGCTGACATAGCGCAGGTGACGGTTGCGAAGATGGATCCCGCTGTCATTTTTGATATTCAGTGCCGGCCGGTCCAGCCTCAGTTCATTCTGGTAGACTTCCCCTGCCATCACGAGGGCACGGGCTTCCTTTATATTCTCAGCCAGCCCCAGCCGGACCAGGACATCCACTAGTTTTTCCTGTGCCATTTTACCGTCCGTCCTTCCGGAGGAATTCCAGTGCGGTCCTGCGGATTCCTTCCGCATCCATCCTGCAGGCATGCAGCTGTTCCTGGCGTGAAGCATGTGCTTGGAATGCATCCGGGAGTGCATGTATCTTCATCTTTGGCAGGAAACCGCCATCCGCATAGAACGCTGCAACCTGTTCCCCGAATCCGCCGGAACGCACATTGTCCTCGACAGTCATAAGGGGCATGCTGGCTACCGCTTTCAGCAGCGTCGCATCCAGTGGCTTTATAAATCTGGCCCCGACAACCATACAGGAAATCCCGTCTTCGGCAAGAAGTTCAGCTGCTTTCAGGCAGGTTCCTGCCATATCTCCGGCCCCGATTAGCACGAGTTGGGTTCCTTTGCGCAGAAGGACGGATTTTCCTCTGCGAACAGGAACATCGTCCCCATAAGGATCCGTAAACGTCTTGGGATACCGGATTGCGACAGGGCAATCCTGCTGCCGGCTCCATTCGATCATTCTGACCAGTTCGGACGGACTGCCCGGACAGAGGATATCCAAATCCGGGCAGGTAGACAAATAACTAAGATCAAAAATCCCCTGGTGGGTAACCCCGTCTTCCCCGGTCAGACCCCCGCGGTCAATCAGCAGGGTTACCGGGACTTTCTGCAAGGCAATATCCTCCAGAATCTGGTCATATGCCCGCTGCAGGAAAGTGGAATAAATCCCGATATACGGGCGCAGACCTCCCAGTGCCAGCCCGGCACTCATGGAAAGGGCATGTTCTTCTGCGATCCCGACATCATAGAAACGGTCCGGATATTTCTCCGCAAACCGGTAGAAGTCCGTTCCCACCTGGGTAGCGGCGCTTACGGCAACGATTGCGGGATCCTCTCCCGCCATTTGCAGCAGGGTGTCTACCGCATAAGAACCGTTTGAAGGAACCGGAACCGAAACCGGTTTCCCGGTCTCAATGTCAAATGGGGAGATGCCATGGAACTCGGCAGGATTTTGGATTGCAGGCTCATATCCGCGGCCTTTCTGGGTCTGCACATGCACAACTACCGGGCAGTTCATCTCTTTTGCCCGTTCCAGGGTATATACAAGTTCTTCGATATCATGGCCGTCAATCGGTCCGATATAGATGAAACCAAGCTGTTCAAACAGCTCCCCGTCCACAAACAGGTGCTTAAACCCGCTTTTGATCCTGTACAGAGCCTGGTACAGGTTTTCTCCGCGATGCGGTTTAGAAAGGAGCATCCTTTCCACATTCTTTTTGAAGCGGAAATAATGACGATCCGTTCGCAGATGCGTCAGATGGCGGCTGATTGCTCCGACATTCGGGGAAATCGACATCTCGTTATCATTCAGAACAATCACGATAGGCAGCTTGCTGTTCCCTGCATCGTTCAATCCTTCATAGCTCAGTCCGCCGGTCAGCGCACCGTCACCGACCACAGCAACGACGCTCCCGTCTATCCCCAAAGCCTTATTGGCGCGGGCATACCCCAGTGCGACAGAGATGGCATTGGAAGAATGCCCCGCGGTATAGGGATCATATGCACTTTCCTCGCGGTTCATGAAACCGCTGATCCCATCTTTTTTCCGCAGGGTGGAAAAGGTATCCCTTCGACCGGTAAGGATTTTGTGGGTATAACTCTGGTGGCCCACATCGAACAGGATCCTGTCTTTGGGAAGCTCGAACACCTTATGCAGGGCAAGCGTCAGTTCCACCACACCGAGGTTTGACCCCAGATGGCCCCCATTTTGGGAGACCGTCCGGATGATCAGTTCACGGATCTCCGGACACAGCCCGTTCAGTTCCTCTACGGAAAGGCTGTGTACATCGGCGGGAGAATGAATATCCGATAAATGCATGATTACAATTCCTTATTTCCAGTCAACTACAGAAAACGGATTGCCGTATAGCAAATCCCGATTACAATTCCCAACAGACATCCGGAAAGAACTTCCACCGGAGTATGCCCCAACAGTTCCCGTACTTTGCCGGTTGATGTATCCAGATACCCGTTTTTTTCCAGCCCATCCAGGATTTTATTCAGCAGCAGTGCCTGGTTTCCCGTTTCCCTGCGGACTCCGGCTGCGTCAAACATGACTACAAAAGCAAACACAAACGCGATGCCGAATTCCGCGCTTTCCCAACCTCTTTGCAGTGCACAGCTTACCGCCAGTGCGGATACAAAGGCACTGTGGGAAGAAGGCATGCCGCCGGAGGCAAAAAACTGTTTGAAGTCCAGCCGTTTTTCAAAGATCAGGGTGAATACGATCTTCAGGGACTGGGCTACAAACCAGCCAAACAGGGCAGGAACCAGTACGGGGTTCCATAGAATTCTCCAAAAATCCAGATTCATAACTGTCTACGATTCCACTTTTATTTTTTCCGGACAGCCAGCTGCTGTGCCAGATCGGTAAAGAAACGGGTATCTCCGGGAAGATCCCGGATGGCTTCACAGGCAAGCGCGGTCTCGGACAGGAGGGCCTGTTCGGCTTGTTCTTCCCCGAAAACAGCCGGATAAGTCGCTTTGTTCTGATTCAGATCCTTCCCTACACTCTTCCCCAATTCCTCCGGGGTTGCGTGCAGATCCAAAAGGTCGTCCGCGATCTGGAAAGCTATCCCCAGGTGTTCCCCATATCTGCGGAAGCATGCCTTGGTATGGGCATCCGCACCACCGATCTCCAGGCCAATCAGGATCGCTGCAGTCAACAGTGCGGAAGTCTTATGGGTTTCGATAAAGCGGACCAGGTCAGGATCAACCGAATCCGCATTCTCCGTTTCCACATCCGCCACCTGGCCTCCGACCATACCATCCATACCGGCATAGGAAGAGAGTATTCTGACAGCCTCCAGATGCCTCTGTGCATGGTCCGGATACTTCGCGGCATACGTTGCAAGGACTGTAAACGCATCCGTCAAAAGGCCGTCTCCGGCCAGGATTGCAAGAGCTTCCCCGTAAACCACATGGCTGCTCGGTTTCCCGCGACGAAGCTCGTCATCATCCATGGCGGGAAGGTCATCATGAATCAGGGAGTAGGTATGAACCATCTCCATGGCACAGGCCGCACCTAAAGCTTCCGAATATTCCCCGGAAGCAAAATCGGCAGCTGCCAGTGTCAGGACAGGACGGATACGTTTCCCGCCCAGAAGAAGGGAGTAACGGGCTGCTTCATAGATTCTCCCCTGGGGAAGGGACAATCTGTCCAGGAAGAGTTTCTGAAGCGCATCCTCTGCGCACGCCCTGTACTCATCCATCGTTTTCATCGGTCTTCCTCCGGATCCAGGGGAACTTCCTCATTGTTTTCATTCAGCATCCGGATCCTCTTCTCCCCGTCTTCCAGGATCTTATCCAGCTGTGCGCGGATCTTGCACCCCTTCTCATACAGATCGATGGATTGTTCCAGTGTCAGGTCCCCGGCTTCCAGGGTACTGACGATATCTTCCAGCTGTTTGATTTTTGTTTCAAAGCTTTCCTTCTTCGGCATGCAGCTTGACCTCCGTAACTTCAGCCTGTGCCGTTCCATCCCAGAACCGGATGGATATCGGCTGTTTCAGGGACAGATCCCCGGCTTTCAGGACATGATGATCCTTGTCCTGCACCAGGGAATAACCTCTTTCCAGGACTTTCATGGGCCCCAAGGCTTCCAATCTAGAGGAAAGCAGATCCCTTTGGGAACGATATTCCTTTCGCTTTGCCTCCATGGCGGAAGCAAGGCGTCCTTGTATATTCCGGAGCCGGATCCGGTTGTTTTCCAGCATCTTGCTGGGTTCCCGGATTTCCAGTTTCTGTTCCAGGTACAGAACATCCTGTTTTTTACGCTCCAGGGTTCTTTCCATCGCCCTGTTCAGATCTGCGGCATAACCGGCAAAATCCGTCCTGTACTGTTCTATCAGCGGGACAACAAGCTCTGCAGCCGCGGACGGAGTCGGTGCACGCAGGTCTGCGGCAAAATCCGAGATTGAAAAATCCGTTTCATGCCCCACTGCCGATACAACCGGTACAGGGCAGGCAGCCACGGCATACGCAACGATTTCCTCATTGAACGGCCAGAGATCTTCCAAAGACCCGCCGCCCCGGCCGATGATGATCACATCCACCCCTTCAATCGAGGAAAGCCGGCGGATTCCTTCGGCAATGGTCTGGGCTGCCCCCTCCCCCTGAACCAGGGACGGGCAAAGCAGGATATCCACCTTTGGATTCCTTCGGGAAGCCACCTGGATAATATCCCGGATCACCGCCCCGGAGGGAGAGGTGACTACCCCGATCCGGCGCGGGAAAAGCGGAATCGCACGTTTACGTTCCTGGTCAAACAGCCCTTCGGCACGCAGACGGTCCCTGAGCATTTCAAAACGGCGGTACAGGTCACCAACCCCCTGCCGCTTCATATCCTCACAATAAATCTGGAGTTGTCCGTCCTTTGTATAAAAGGATACGGAACCCTTGATAATGACGTTTTCCCCATCCTTGGGAATATCCCGGAGCTGGTTGACGTAACTGCGGAACATGACGCACCGCAGAACAGCATCCTCGTCTTTCAGGGTAAAATACATATGGCCGGATGTGTAACGGCGGAGATTGGAAATCTCCCCCTGCACACGAATCCGGCTCAGCAAAGGATCCTGGGTCAGGCTTAAACGGATGTACTCGGCAACCTGACTTACCTTGAGTACAACCTGGTTATTTTCCATATCTTTCCGCCGCTTCCACTGCGTTTGTCAGCAGCATGGCAATGGTCATCGCACCGACACCGCCAGGTACCGGCGTAATATAGGATGCTTTCTTCTCAACATTTTCAAAATCGACATCCCCGACAACCTTTCCGTCTTCCGTGCGGTTAATCCCGACATCCACGACAACGGCTCCTTCTTTGACCATATCTGCCGTAACAAATCCAGCTTTGCCAATTGCCGCGACAACAATGTCCGCCTGCAGGCACAGCTCTTTCAGGTTCCGGGTACGGGAATGGGCTACCGTAACCGTGCAGTTCTCCCGCAGCAGAAGAACCGCCATTGGTTTTCCTACAATATTGCTTCGTCCGATGACAAGTGCATTCTTTCCCTCCAGCGGGACATCATACTGATGCAGGAGCTCTATCACGCCCTTCGGGGTACAGGAAACAAAGCCCGGGGTACCGATCAGCAGACGACCGGCATTCATGGCATGGAATCCGTCCACATCCTTATCCGGATCTATCAGGGCCAGCACTTCTTCCTCATTCAGGTGGCCGGGCAGCGGGAGCTGCACCAGAATCCCGTGCACGGAAGGATCCGCGTTCAGACGGCGGATCACAGCCAACAGCTCTTCCTGTGTCGTCTCCGCTTTCATGCGGATGACTTCGGAATGGATTCCTACTTTTTCACAGCCTTTTTCCTTATTCCGAACGTATATTTCGGAAGCCGGGTTGTTGCCGACCAGGACTACCGTCAATCCCGGTGTAATTCCTTTTTCCACCAGTGCTTTCACGCGGGGGCGCAATCCCTTGCGGACCTGCAGGGCCGCGGCTTTTCCATCCAGTAAAACTGCCATAAAACTGTCCTTTCCGGCAGATCATTCCTTTTCGGAATGCTGTTGATCTGCTGCAAGTGTATCCGGATCCTTGATTCCCAGGGAAACCGCCCGGGCACACTGGCCCAGGATCCCGTTGATAAAGGGACCGGCTTCTTCCGTTGAGTAAGTATGGGAAAGAGCAACCGCTTCATTGATGGAAACACTGGCCGGAATGGACGGATCATACAGGATCTCATAGAGAGCCAGGCGCAGGATGGTCAGATCGACCTTGGACATCCTTTCCGTATTCCAGCGGACCGCAAAACGGTTGATCCATTTATCCAGTTCGTCGGATTTCTCCTCCACACCGACAGTCACCCGATCAATATAGGCGCTGTCGTCATCGTTCAGGTCCGAATCCCGCATCTCCTCCATAAGCGCCAGGATTTCCGGATAATCATCCTGTCCGCCTATAGACCGCGCAAACAGTAAACGCATACTCACATCGCGCGCTTTCTTTCGGGACATGAATCTTCCTCCTTGTGCCGTCAGGCACCCAATATTAAGCCTCGGAGAAATCCACGGAGGCTACATGGACATTCACGGTTTTCACGGTAAGACCGGTCATGGTTTCCACCGTTTTCACCACATTATCCTGGATCGCTTTCCCGACTTCGGGAATCTTGTACCCGCTCTTGAGGATTACCGATGTATTAACGATTACATTCCGGTTCTCCAGCTCTACATGGATGCCCTTTGACGGGGTTTTCCGTCCCAGGATCTCATTGACCCCGCTTTGCAGGTTCCCGCTCAGCGCCTTGACACCGGGGACTTCACTGACTGCCAGGGCGGCGATTACAGCCACCACTTCGTCTGCAAACGATACGGAACCAATGTTCTGCTCTTCTGTATTGTTGACGGGCATTTTTTCGCTCATCTCGTACACCTCCGAATCAGGTACATACCTAAGGTATCATAGCGTATTATATCAAATCCCTTTAGAAAAGACAATTCCAGACAGAAGGGAAAATGGGCACTTCACCCGGCAGTGCCAAACAGGGTTCCAGGTGGGGTGCTTGTTGCAAAATAGTAGGAAATCCGCTATAATCTATTTAATTCTATTTTGAGGAGGCGTTTGATCCCCTATGCTGGATGATGACGGCAGTCGATTATGGCTGATCGCAGCGGTTCTGAGTATTCTTTTCCAGGTTTTTTTCGCTGCCGCAAAGTGTGCCATACAGGAAATCAATGAAAGCCGTTTAAAGTCACTGATGGAAGATGACCATCCCAGAGCCGGCTTGTTTCGTTTGCTCGGAAGAAATGTATCCCGTTCTTCCCTCTTTTTTGGGCTCTGGCAGCTGCTGTTTCATATCCTGTTCGCAGTGTCCCTTTATTTTTCTTTCCATACGTCCGGTTGGATCTTCCCGGTTTGTCTGGGTGCAGGTCTGATTCTGGGCACCCTGTTCAATGGGCTGGTTGTCAGCTATGTCCGCTCCTGCAGTGAAGCGTTCCTGACAGCTTTTTCCCCGTTGCTTTCTTTTTTTTACGTCGTTATTTACCCTGTCGGGATTCTGTTTGATGCACTCCGATCCATGCTGGTCCGTGCGGTCCCGTCTGCGGAAGATACGGAAATTACCCAGGAAGAACTCCTGGAAATGCTGGATACCATCGCTGATGAAGGTGACATGGACAAGGAAAAAAGTGAGCTCCTTCATTCCGCTATCGAGTTTTCGGAAATCCGTGTGTCGGATATCCTGACTGCCCGTGTGGATGTGGAAGGCATTAATGTAACGGATGACCCGCAAACCATCTTAAACAAGATCTTTACGAATAAATATTCCCGGATGCCGGTTTATGAAGACAACATAGACCATATCATCGGGATCCTGCAGTCCAGGAAATATCTGAAAGCCTATCTGACCAACCGGAATCCCGCGCTCCGATCCCTGCTGGATGAGCCGTTGTTTGTGCACCAGTACATTAATGCAGATGACCTTCTGCACAGGATGAGTGAACAAAGGACGCATATGTGTGTCGTGACGGATGAATTCGGCGGTACCCTCGGCGTCCTCACCATGGAAGATATCCTGGAGGAACTGGTCGGCGAAATCTGGGATGAAACCGATGAAGTGGAAGAGGATTTCCGTTCCCTTCCGGATGGTTCCTATGAAGCAGACGCCGATCTGATCGTTGCCGATGCCCTGGAAAAAATCGGCATTGATGTGGAAGATCTGGATGAAGAAGACAGTCTTCACCACAAAACCATCAGCGCCTGGGCTCTGGAATTTTTCGAATTGATTCCGGAGGAAGGCCAGTCCTTCCCCTTTGAAGGTTTTGATGTTGTTGTCTCCCTGGTCAGCAATAACCGGATCCAGAAAGTCCGGTTTATCCCCCGGGCAGAAGAGGAGAAGGAGGCGGATGACGAATGACACCGATTTCCCTGACGATTCTTCTCCTGTTCCTGGCCCTTCTTTCCTTCTTCGGCTCTATCCTGTATACCTGCCTGAAAGACAGGGATGCATTGGAGAATAACCTGGAAGAGCTGGATCAGGAAAACAGCTGGATCGGCCGTCACATCCCCCATCTCTATATTCTTTCCCTGTTCCTGGTCTGGGGCAGCCTGCTGGGTGCCCTGTGTGCGATCATCCTTTCAGACGCGGCCATGCCCTGTCTGTATCTGGCCCTGTTTGCAGTCCTGTTTGTAATCCTGTGTGAAGTTCTTTCTCCTGTCCTTCTGCACGGGAAGGAAGCTTCCTTCCTGCTGCGTGCTCGCAGGATAATCCTGCCCCTCTATTCCATCTTGGCAGTCGTGGTTGTTCCGATCACCTGGTTTGTGCTGAAATGCAAACCCCTCCTGCTTCGGAACGCACCGCAGGACGAAGAACTTTCCGATGAAGAACTTTCCGATCTGATCGATACCGTTGAGGATACCGGCGAAATCGACGAGGAACAGGCGGATCTTCTGCAAAGCGCCCTGGAATTTGACGATGTCACTGCCCAGGAAGTCCTTACACACCGCATGGACATGCTGGCCGTAGACATTCTCGATCCACGGGACCGGATTATCCGGAAACTAATGGATTCCCCTTATTCCCGCATTCCCGTCTATGAAGACAGCATTGACAACATCATCGGGATTATCCATATCAACCATTTCCTGCGCGCCATGGTTGAGGATCCGGATTTTTCCTTCCGGGACATCTTAATGGAAGCATGCTTCATTCCCAAAACCATGAAACTGCCGCAGGTCCTGCGTACCCTGAAAGCTCACCAGACACATCTGGCGGTAGTCACAGACGAATACGGCGGTACTCTTGGAATCGTAACCATGGAAGATGTTCTGGAAGAACTCGTTGGCGATATCTGGGATGAAACCGATACCGTTACCGAAGAAATCACGAAACAGGAGGACGGATCCTACCTGATCGATGGGGATACCAGCATCTACGACCTTCTGGAACTGGCCGACATCGACGAAGAGGATTTTGAAGGTGATTATACAACCGTCAGCGGCTGGGTCATTGAAATGCTGCAGGGGTACCCTAAGGAAAACGACCATTTCCAGTACCGCAACATTGACCTGACCGTACAGAAAGCTGACGAAAAGCGTGTGGATACCGTACTGGTCAGAATTCTTGATGAAGAATCCGACGAAGATGCACAGGACGATGACTCCCCAGACGCAAAGGACTCCGCTTCTGACGAATAAATATCATGTAACAAAGTACCGGCAGCTGCGTAAAAATGAACCGCTTCCCGTCAAGTAGACAGTGAAAAAAAACCAAGACTAGAACAAGAAATCTCTGGTGACCAGCAATGGTTCCCAGAGATTTTCTTTGGTGAAAGCACGGCAAATAGCACCCTGCTGTCATCCGGTCAAGGGCTACGCAAGTGGCCTGCAGCCACCCTTGACCAGCTTCCATCAGTATGCTGAAAGACAATCAAGGAGGGGCAGATAAATCTGCCCTCCCCGGCCAATTCTCACCTAAGCAGCGAAGTACTTCGCATGCTTTTCCAAAGGAGTGAGCACACCAAGGTTCCGCTGGAGCCGTTTAGTGTTGTAGTACTGAATGAAATCCTCAATCACAGCGACCAGACTGGCTCTGTCAGTGAATCGTTTCCCGTAATACCGTTCTCGTTTCAGGATGCCCCAGAATCCTTCCATCGGTCCGTTATCAATGCATTTGGCGACCCTGGACATACTCTGGGTCATTCCAGCTTTTGTCAGAATGCGGTGAAATGTGCGGTTAGTGTATTGATATCCTCTGTCACTGTGGCAAAGAGGGTTAGCATCCGGATTTGCAGCAATCGCTGCTTGGAATGTGTCAAACACCAACGGATTGTCATTGTTATCCCGGATTACATAGCTGACAATCC
>JAFPSR010000009.1 GCA_017413675.1 Clostridia bacterium
GGAAATCTGTTCCTCGTCACGGATGCCGCCCCAGATGACGGCACCGCCGTTTTGGGTGTTGACCTGCAGGGCTTTGGCAATATTGCCGCCGAAAATGGTGCCCTGGAAAACCTTGTCATAGATATCGATAACGGCGACATCACGCGGGCCCAGGGAATTGACAACCAGCTGGTTGCCAGCGGAACGGTAACCGGATTTCTGGGCGATCTGGCTTGTGATCTCATTGAGGTCGGGACGGGTCGGGATGAACGCAGCGGTCAGGGCGCGGCCGACAAGGACCGGGATGGACTCCGTGGTCCGCTTGAACCCGACTTCCACGCAGGTGTTATGGTACCCGAGCTGTGTACCTAAAATATCCCATGCTTCTTCCAGAATAATATTCTTATAGCGGTCCAGAATGTCATCCGGCACCTTGGGACGTCCGTCAGGAAGGCGTTCGCCTGTCCACTTGGGAGTCAACTGCATGATTTCTTCTCTGTCGTTATACTTCATAACTGCGCTCCACTCACTTTCCGATGTTTTTTCTCAGTCTACTCCATACAGGGGGATTTGTCCACAGAAAACAAACTGCCCGGGACCCGGTTCAACATGCGGAACCGGACCCCGGGCAGTTCACTTTTCAGTCAGGCAGGTCCTGCTGCAGATTCTTCTGGGAAGAGAGGATGGCTTCGGCAAACAGGGGGAACGGGAAACGATCCGGCGGGGGATCGGTAAACAGGAGCGGCTCTTTTTTCGTGGGATGCTCAAAGCAGATGGCGCCGCTGAACAGGGCCAGCTGCATACCGGGCTTTCCCTGCCCGTATCGTGCATCTCCATACAGGGGGTATCCGCGTGAGGCGAACTGGACCCGGATCTGGTGGCTGCGCCCGGTTTTGAGCCGGATTTTTACCAGGATCAGGCTGTCCTGTTCCTGCAGTACGGTATAGGAAAGTTCGGCTTCCTTACCGCCGGAAGAAACAACGCGGGAAGTATTGGTGGTATTGTCTTTTTCCAGCCGGTCCCGGAGGATTCCTTCGGGTTCCAGAGGGGAGACCCCCGGACTTCTGGAAAGAACGGCGTAATAAATTCGGAACAGCCGGTGCGTGCGGACCTGATCACTCAGCCGCGCGGCCGCCTTGCTGGTCCGGGCATAGACCATCAGGCCTTCCACCGGTCTGTCCAGGCGGTGGACAAGACCTATGTAGACAGCACCGGGCTTCCGGTATCGTTCCTTGATATCGGCTTTCAGGTCGGACAGGAGGTCCGGATCCCCGCTGCTGTCTGCCGTACAGGGCTGGTTCGCTGGCTTTCGTACGACCAGGACGTGATTGTCTTCATACAGGATGCGAGGACTGCTCATTCGATCTGCTCCCATCGGCCGGTCGCCCCGCAGGGCAGCACCAGATTGCCTTTCTCCACCGGCAGACCGAGTTCCTGGGCATCAATGCGGCCGCCAAACCGGGAACCGACAGTTTTTGTCATCAGGTTTTTCAGTACGGCAGGCTGCAGCCCGGTGGTATAGGCGTTCAGGACAAAGAAAAGGGGATCCGGGGAAAGCACCTGCATACAGGTTTCCAGCAGGGGATAGATCTCGGTTTCCAGTTTCCATACCTGGCCGTCCGGCCCTCTGCCGTAGCTGGGGGGATCCATGAGGATTCCTTCATACTGGTGGCCGCGGCGGATTTCCCGCTGTACGAATTTCAGGACATCATCCACGATATAACGGATCGGGGCGTCTTCCAGGTGGGAAAGACGGGCATTCTCCTTGGCCCACTGCACCATGCCTTTGGCAGCATCCACGTGACAGACGGATGCGCCGGCGGCGGCACAGGCCACCGTTGCGCCTCCGGTATAGGCAAACAGGTTGAGAACGCGGATGGGACGGGAAGAAGATCGGATTTTCTGCTGCATCCAGTCCCAGTTGGCAGCCTGTTCCGGGAACAGACCGGTATGCTTGAAACCGGTGGGACGGACGAGAAAATGCAGATCCCCGTAGGAGATTGTCCAGCTTTCCGGAACTTTACCGCGGCCAGTCCAGTGGCCGCCGCCGGATTCACTGCGCAGATACTGTGCCTGCGGCAGCTGTTCGCTGGCATGATCTGCAAAAGGCCAGATTACCTGAGGGTCCGGCCGGCGGAGGATATAGTTTCCCCAGCGTTCGATTTTATCTCCGTTCCCGGTATCAATAACCTGATAGTCTTTCCAGTTTTGTGCGATAAACATAGATGCGTCCACTTTTCTTCCGAATAATCTGAGTATCAGTATAGCATGCTTTCCGGGAGAAACCAATCCCGGGATAATGTCAGCAATTGCGTGTGGAAAAAACAGGGGCGGAGAGGAAGAAACGAGCCTCCTCTCCGCCCTGCAGTGTATCGTTTGGTTACTGTCTTGCAATGGCGATCGTGATATCTTCTTTCCCTTCGCCTTCCACGGTCAGAACGGCATCGGGAGCGGGAACATCTCCGATCGATCCGAGGGTCTCCCCGCAGATATATTCGACCCAGCCTTCCGGCAGCCTGCCGTTGGGGACGGAGATGGTGATACGGTCGGTGATGTTGTAGTTCTGCGCTTTCCGGGCATCCTGGATCGTACGCACGATATCACGCGCCAGCCCTTCCTTGCGCAGTTCATCCGTAATCGTCAGATCAAGGGAGACAACCACGCCGCTTTCGCTGACGACGTGCATACCGGCTTTAGCATTGTAGGTTACCAGGAGGATATCTTCGTCAAACGCCTGCTTTTCTCCGTTCAGGTCCAGTACGGCCTTCCCAGCCTCCAAAGCGAACTTGCCGCTCTGAATGGCTTTGATGATGGCAGGGCGCTGCTGCGGATACTTCTGTCCGATTACCGGGAAGCAGGGCTTGTAGGTAACGGTGGCGATGTGGTCGACATCGTCGAGGATCTCCAGATCCTTGACGTTCAGTTCTTCCTTGATAATATCGGCAAAGGAAGATACAACCTGCGCACCGGCAGCGTCGTTCAGGGCAATCTGCATGAGGCTCAGCGGCTGGCGGTTCTTGACCTTCTGCTTTTCACGGATGGAACGCGTAAGACGGATGACACGGCGGACCAGTTCCACGTCGGCGATGAGCTTATCATCGGCAAAGCTTTCCGGGATGGAAGGCCAGTCGGCCAGATGCACGGATTCCTCGCCGGTCAGGTTGCGGTACAGTTTTTCGCTCAGGATGGGGGCAACCGGTGCGTAGAGCTTGATCAGGTTTACCAGTACATAGTACAGGGTATCATAGGCAGCCTGCTTGTCCTCGGTCATTTCGCTTCCCCAGAAACGACGGCGGGAACGGCGGATATACCAGTTGGTCAATCCGTCCATCAGACTGACCAGGGGAGTGACGTACCCGTCTACCTGGTAGGCGTCCATGGCTTCCCGGATGGTCTTTTCGGTCTGCTGCAGTTTGGCCAGGATCCACCGATCCAGCTGGTGGTCGGTTTTCGGGGCGCGAAGGCTTTCCGGATGATAACCGTCCACGTTCGCATAGGAGATGAAGAAGTTGGCGGCATTCCACAGGGGGGCTACCAACTGCTGGTAGGCATCCTTCAGCCCGTCGTCATCGAACTTCAGGTCACCCATGAGCATGGCGTTGCTCTGATAGAGGTAGAGACGGAAAGCATCCGTACCATAGCCCCGCATCAGTTCCATCGGATCCGTATAGTTCTTCGAGGATTTGGACAGCTTTTTGCCGTCCTTTGCCAGCAGTGTGCCGTGTACGACACAGTTCTTGAATGCCGGCCGGCCAAACAGGGCGACGGCCATGACGTGCATATAATAGAACCAGCAACGGATCTGACCGGTATATTCCACAATAAAATCACATGGGAAATGGGTCTCAAACCAATCCTTATTCTCGAAAGGATAATGTTTCTGGGCATAGGTAACACTGCCGCTCTCAAACCAGCAGTCCAAGACCTCCGGGACACGGCGCATTGTACCGCCGCAATGGCAGGGGAAGGTAACCTGATCCATATACTGCCGGTGCAGATCGGTCAGTTCAATCCCGCTGACTTCCTTGATTTCTGCGATGCTTCCCAGAACTTTGCGCTCATGACAATGATCGCATTCCCAAATGGGAATTGGGGTACTCCAATAACGGTTCCGGGAGATATTCCAGTCACGGGCATTCTCCAGCCAGTTGCCGAAGCGGCCGTGCTTAACCGTGTCGGGAACCCAGTTGATCTTCTCATTCTGTTCGATCAACTGCGGTTTGATCTTCTCAATGTCGAAATACCAGGCGCTCATGGCCTTGTAAATCAGAGGTTCCTTGCACCGCCAGCAGTGCGGGTAGTTATGCACCAGGGAACCGTCTGCAACAGCCTTGTCATTGGCATACAGGAAACGGATGATGATCGGATTCATCTCGATGACATTCCTGGTTTTGCTGTCCTCGTAGAAATCGGTGATCTCTTCCGTGAAACGACCCTTGGCATCTACCGGGTTGACGATATCGGTGGGGATGTTGTTCTTTCGGCATGTCCAGTAGTCATCTTCACCGAATGCCGGTGCGGTATGCACGATACCAACGCCTTCTGCGGCATCCACGTAATCCGCGGCAACGACCCGGAAGCATCCCTGCTCCTTCAGGTCTGCAAAGTAGGGGAACAGGGGCTCATACCGGATGCCCAGCATATCCTTGCCCTGAACCCGCTTGATGATCTGAGGATCTTCGCCGAATACATTCTTGAAGTTGGCCAGTGTATTTTCGCAGGCAACATAGATCTGCTCCCCGACGTCCACATAGGCATAGGTCAGTCCTTCATTTACGCTCAGTGCCAGGTTGGAAGGCAGTGTCCAGGGCGTGGTGGTCCAGGCCAGGTAGTAAACCGGCTTGCCTTCCAGTTCCGGCTCGGTTTCGGAGCGGAATTTGGCGATAATCCAGCGATCCTGACGGGGACGTGTGGAATCGCTCTCACGGGTATCGGAAATGGACAGTGAGGTTTCGCAGTGCATACAGTAGGGGGTAACGCGGTATCCGGAGTAAATCAGACCTTTGTCGTAGCAGGTCTTGAACGCCCACATAACACTCTCCATGAACTGGGGGGTCATGGTTTTATAGGCGTGGTCATAGTCTACCCAGCGGGCCATTTCCTCGATATACTCGCGCCATGCCTCGTTATTGCTGGATACGATTTCCCGGCATTCATCATTGAATGCGGCCATACCGACATGCATATCCTTAAACTGCGGGAAACGGGCTGCTTCCTCGATCGCTTCATGCACGGCGTGATGCCATTTTTCATTGACACACCCGTCCACCATGGCGGCCTCATCGGCAGATTCCATATCGGTGGATCTTTCGATGATACTCTTATCCGCGATACCCAGAAGTTTTTCCGCCTGATTTTCAATAGGCAGTCCATGGCAGTCCCAACCCCATACCCGGGGCACGGAATACCCGCGCATGGTCCAGTAGCGGGCGATCATATCCTTGATAAAGGAAACCAGTACCGTCCCGTGGTGGGGCTTCCCGGTCGGGAAGGGCGGGCCGTCGTAGAACACAACTTCGCTGTTCTTTCCTTCCAGGGATTTTTCAAAGGTATGGTTTTCCTTCCAGAAGGAAAGCACTTCCTTTTGCAGAGCGGATAAATCCAGTCTGCTGTCCAGTTCTTCGTACTTCAAAGAATCAAGCCTCCTGCCATATATGCGATAGAATGTGATACAAGGGAAATGATACGGGTTGTTCCGGGTGCGCGCAGCTGCATGAAAAACGGCCTTCCCGTCCCAACAGGACGGAAAAGCCGTGGTACCACCTGAATTTGCAGACATACAGTGCTGCACACTTCGTTGTCCGGTAACGGAGACAAACCCGGCCTGCCTTACCCACACAGGAAAGTGCCTCTCACGCAGGCTGCCAGGAAAAGGGGATATCCGTCTGCCGTTTCCATGCCGGCTTTCACCTGACCCGGCTCTCTGGAATGGGGGAACAGCAAAGGACGTGTCCTTTTCAAACATTGGCAAAATTATAGCTGTTTTCGGGGATGTTGTAAAGCACAGTAATGTAAAAATACAGCGGAATCCCGCGTAGAAAGGAGAACGATCCTTGTGGAACCCCGCCGGGCTGTATATAATGGGAAAAAAAGAAAAAGGAGCGGCCGGCAATGGGAAAACGGTATGCGGAGCTTCCTGCAGGATACAGGGAATCTTTCTCGATTGACCTGCAGAAGAACAGGAAGGAATTCTGGACAGTCAATCTTCTCAGTGCGGTTCTGGCAATTGTGGTGCTTGCTGCCGGATTGCTGCTGGTTCCGTTCCGGGAAGCCGTTAGATATTTCCTGGAGAACAGCCTTCGTATGGGACGATTGCTGATTCTTCTGGCGGCGATGTTTATTTACATCATTCTGCATGAAGCGGTGCACGGGGTCACAATGAAAGCAGTCGGCACTCCGAAGGTGAAATTCGGGTTCACCGGGGCGTTTGCTTATGCCGGGAGTTCCGACTATTATGCAAAAATCCCGTATCTTTGGATAGCTGTCATGCCGGTTCTTTTCTTCGGGATTCTTTTTCTGGCTTTGAGCCTTGCGGTGGACAGAAGCTGGTTCTGGACGGTGCATCTCCTCCAGGTGATCAATGTTTCCGGAGCTGCGGGGGATCTGTATGTGATGGCAAGGCTCCTTGGCAGGGAAAAGACGATCCTGGTGAAAGATACCGGAACTGCCATGCAGGTCTACGAGAAGACGGAATAAAAGAAGGAACATCTGCAAAACACAGGGAAGGAACAGACAGAGATCTGTTCCTTTTCCATATCACCGCCGCAAAACGCGGCCTATGCTTTTGTACAGGTTCCGCTGTACAGAAAAAGGAGACGCGGATCAACCGCGTCTCCTTGGGAAATATCGTATCGAAACAGCAGACAGAATCAGACAACACCCTGAGCCATCATGGCTTCTGCAACCTTGATGAATCCGGCAATGTTGGCGCCGGTTACAAAGTTGCCGGGTACGCCGTATTCCTTGGCGGTGGAGGACATCTGGTTGTAGATGCCGACCATGATATCATGCAGACGGGCATCCACTTCGTCGAATGTCCAGCTCAGACGCAGGCTGTTCTGGCTCATCTCCAGCGCGGAGGTGGCAACACCGCCGGCGTTGGCAGCCTTGCCGGGGGCATACAGGATGCCGTTCTGCTGGAAGACTTCCACAGCACCGGGTGTAGAGGGCATGTTCGCACCTTCTGCTACCGCATAACAGCCGTTGTTCTTCAGGGTGATGGCATCGTTCTCATCCAGTTCGTTCTGGGTGGCGCAGGGCAGGGCAATATCGCACGGGATATCCCATACCTTCTTGCCTTCGCGGTACTGGGCATTGGGATGCTCGGCAACGTATTCCTTGATGCGGCCTCGGCGGACTTCCTTGATCTGCTTGACACAGTCAAGGTCGATACCTTCGGGATCATAGATGCTGCCGTTGGAGTCAGACATGGCAACGACTTTGGCGCCGAAACTCTGAGCCTTCTGACAGGCATAGATAGCTACGTTGCCGGAACCGGAAATAACAACGGTCTGCCCTTCGAAGTCCTTGCCGGCTTCCTTGAGCATTTCACGGCACAGATAAACCAAACCGAAACCGGTAGCTTCCTTACGGGCGAGGGAACCGCCATAGGTCAGACCCTTGCCGGTCAGAACGCCTTCATACAGGTTGGTGATGCGTTTGTACTGTCCGTACAGGAAACCGATTTCACGGGCGCCTACACCGATATCACCGGCGGGAACATCTACGTCTTTTCCGATATATTTATACAATTCGGTCATGAAGCTCTGACAGAAAGCCATAACTTCGCGGTCGGACTTGCCTTTGGGGTCGAAATCGCTTCCGCCCTTGCCGCCGCCGATCGGCAGGCCGGTCAGGCTGTTTTTGAAGATCTGTTCGAAGCCCAGGAATTTGATGATGCCCAGGTTCACGGACGGATGCAGGCGAAGGCCGCCTTTGTACGGGCCGATCGCACTGTTGAACTGGACGCGGAAACCGCGGTTTACCTGTACCTTGCCCTGATCATCCACCCAGGGAACGCGGAACATGATGACACGCTCCGGCTCGACGAGCCTTTCAAGAAGAGCGGCATCCTGATACTGCGGGTTTCTTTCTACTGCCAGTTCGAGGGAAGCGAGGACTTCGCCGACTGCCTGATGAAATACGGTTTCACCGGGGTTGCGGGCGATGACCTGTTCCAATACTTTCTGTGTATACGTCATGGAGTCCATCTGCCTTTCGGAAAATTGTCAGGATACAAACCTAACAGAAAACAGTATAATTTTCCATCCCTGTAATTGCAAGAAAAAAGTTGCGGTCTTGCAAAAAATGTATGTAAGGTTTTTGTTATATCAGGTAGGAAACCGGCAGGAAGGACCCGGGGGAAGGGGATCGGAAAGCCATAAAAAGGCGTAGGTATTCAAAAAAAGTGCAGGAGACGGCGATCCTGTGAGTTAAGCCCAAATCTCTCCTTTTCTGCCGGATGCAGATATCTGCGCAGGACAGTCTGCAAAAAAGCAGAAAGATGAGTCACAAATCTGTATGCGCGATGCAAATTTATGCAAAATCCTGCAAAAACCGGAACCGGAGGCCCGTTTTCCGCAGGACAGAACGGCAAAACTGGGAAAAGGCAGAATTTGACGGAACTTTGCAGGCATGTTAAGATTTCCCTGTATAGACAGGCCGTCTATATGGTTTATTTATTCGAACTTATACCTTATTTCGAAAAGCAGGGAGTGTGAGTCTATGGACATCTTTGAAAAATGTGACAGCAACCAACTGCTCAAGGAAATCCGGGAAAAGGGAGTATATCCCTATTTCCATGCCCTCGAATCTCGCCAGGACGTGGAAGTGGTAATGGAAGGGAAGCGCAGAATCATGCTGGGCTCCAACAACTATCTCGGGTTAACCATCCATCCGGAAGTGATCGAAGCGGGGAAAAAGGCCCTGGATCAGTATGGGTCCGGATGCTCCGGCTCCAGGTTCCTGAACGGGACATTGTCCATGCATCTGGAACTGGAAGCGGAACTGGCCAAATTCCTTGGCGTGGAGAGTATCGTAACGTTCTCCACGGGTTTCCAGTCCAACCTGGGAATCATCAGCGCGATCGTAGGAAGAAACGACTATGTGATCTGTGACCGTGAGAATCATGCAAGCATCTATGATGGATGCAAGCTCAGCTACGGTAAAATGGTGCGCTACCGCCATGCGGACATGGACGACCTCAAACGTGTCCTGGAGAGCGTTCCGGAACAGGCAGGAAAACTGATCGTTACCGACGGTGTGTTCAGTATGGGCGGGGATATCGCCAAACTGCCCGAAATCGTGGCACTTGCCAGGGAATACGGCGCCCGCGTTATGGTGGACGATGCACATGCCCTCGGAGTTATCGGGAAGGGCGGACGCGGAACGGCCAGTTATTTCGGACTGGAAAAGGAAGTGGACATTACCATGGGGACATTCTCCAAGTCCCTGGCCAGTCTGGGCGGCTTTATGGCTGCCAGCGGCCGGGTTGCGGACTTTGTCCGGCATGCTTCCCGTCCCTTCATCTTCTCGGCATCCATGACGCCGGCCTCCTGTGCCTGCGCGCTGACCGCCCTCCGCATCCTGGAAAGGGAGCCGGAAATGGTGGACCGTCTGCGCGAGAATTCCCAGTATATGCGCGAAGGGCTGAAAAAACGCAGAATCCCTCATATCGATGCGATTACGCCTATTATTCCCCTGTACACCTATGAGGCCCTGCGTACGCTGGGCATTGCGGCAGACCTGTATGAGGAAGGCGTATTTGTCAATCCCGTGTTGCCCCCGGCCGTCGGTCCGAATGACTGCCTGCTGCGGACAAGCTACATGGCCAGCCATACCAAACCGATTCTGGATGAGGCGCTGGATGTGATTGACAAGGTTTTCAAGGACGAAAAATGGGCAAGACAGCAGTAGTTACCGGGGGAAGCAGCGGGATCGGAAAAGCCTGCTGTACCCTCCTTTCGCAAAACGGCTATACGGTGTATGAAATGAGCAGGTCTGGAAAAGACGCGCCGGGGATCCGTCATATTACAGCGGATGTGACCCGGAAGGAGCAGGTGGACGCTGCAGTGGAACAGATCCTTGCCAAAACTGGGGTAATCGATGCCCTCGTTTTGAGCGCCGGCATGGGAATTGCCGGCAGCGTGGAGGAATCCCCGGCAGAGCAGGTGGAAAAACAGTTCTCCGTTAATTTCATGGGTGTTCTGTTTCCAATCCAGGCAGCGCTGCCGTCCATGCGGGAAAAGAAAGCCGGTTCCATTGTGGTGATTTCCTCTGTGGCAGCTGTAGTCCCGATCCCGTATCAGAGTATGTATTCGGCGACAAAAGCCGCGCTGAACGCTTTGGTCCTGTCCCTCCGCAGTGAAGTTAAGGAGGATGGGATCCGAGTATGCGGTGTAATGCCGGGGGATACCCGTACCGGGTTTACCGATGCCAGGATTACGGTTCCGGATTCGAAGTATCCGCATGCCGCGCATGCGATTGCGGTGATGGAAAAGGATGAACGCAGTGGAATGCCACCGGAGAGAATCGCGGCCAAAGTCCGGAAGGTTCTCAACAGCCGTTTACCCAGACCGTTGTGTACGGTGGGGTTTTCCTATCATATGATCCTGTTCCTGATGCGTGTACTGCCGCAGAGATGGTCTTCGTATTTGGTCGGCCGTATCTACCGTTGAGTCCGAACAGAAAAAGAAATAGAGCAGCTGGATCCTTCAGGGAACCAGCTGCTGCTTTTTTGCAAAGAACAGTCTTCTTTGTTATTTTTTGGTTGCATCCTCCGCACAGTGGCTTCGATTTATTGTTCTTGACAATTAAATATGCTATATTTGCGGTATTAGAGACGGGAAAGGCGGCAGGCAGAAAGACCTGCCGGAGAAGAATGAAGAATGAGAAAAAGCAGCGTCAACCTGACGGAAGGCAATATTTATAAACTGATTATCAAATTCGCACTCCCGATCCTGGTCGGGCAGATTTTCCAGAATCTGTATAACAGTGTGGATGCCATCGTGGTGGGGAATGCGGTAGGGACCACCGCCCTTGCAGCGGTATCCGCCAGCGCGGATATTTCCCATCTTCTGGTTGGCTTTTTCACGGGTCTGTCGACTGGCGCTGGTGTCCTGTTTTCCCGCTATTTCGGTGCGGGGGACCATCAGAGACTCCATGATTCCATCCATACGGCCATTACTTTCGCTCTGATCCTGGGAACAGCCATGACCCTGACAGGGATCGTGATTACGCCCCTTCTTCTGAAAATTGTGGACTGTCCGCAGGATGTGCATGCACAGGCGATGCTGTATCTAAGGATTTACCTGATCGGGATCCTTTTCACGGCTATCTATAATGTGGCTTCCGGTGTGCTGCGTGCTGTCGGGGATTCCCGCAGCCCGTTCCGTTACCTGATTATCTCCAGCTTTGTCAATATCGCCTTGGATCTTCTGTTGGTCCTGGTTCTGCAGTGGGGTGTGGCAGGGACAGCCATTGCTACGATTTTCTCCCAGCTGATTTCGGTGATCCTGGTTTTCCGCCGTATGGTGAAAACGGATGATGTTTACCATCTGGTGCTGCGGGATCTGGGAATCAAAAAACAATACCTTGTACAAATTCTGGATCTCGGCCTTCCGGCTGCCGTACAGGCCAGCCTGACGGCCATCTCGAATCTGTTTGTCACCCGTTATATCAACGGGTTCGGATCGGCTGCCATGGCCGGAATCGGGTCGGCAAAGAAGATCGACAAGTTTGCCGGAATGGTGGCCCAGTGCCTTGGCCTGTCTGCAGCCACCTTTGTCGGACAGAACTACGGTGCGGGGAAAATCCGCCGTGCATACCAGGGCGTGCGTACCTGCCTGATCATAAGCTTCATCTATGTTGCCGTCATAGGGACCATTATCTATACCAATGCATCCCTGTTTGTCAATATCTTTACTTCCAATGCAGATGCTGTCTATTACGGCGTAGCGATGATCACGACCATGATGCCGTTCTATTTTGCACAGGCACTGAACCAGATTTTCTCCAATGCGGTGCGCGGCTTCGGAAAATCCAGAATGGTTATGGTCCTCTCCCTGTTGGGAATGATTGGCTGCCGGCAGATTTTCCTGGCGGTTTCCATGGCCTACAACCATTCCGTATACAACATCTATATCGGGTATCCGGTCGGCTGGTTCTTTTCTGCCCTGTTTGTCATGATCTACTATTTTGTCGTGATCCGCAGACGTTTCCGGCCGGAAGATTCGGCGCCTGCCTCGGAAGCAGAGAAATAAAGGGACTTTTCTTGCAAAATCCGGCTTTTTTCCAAGGGAACAGTTGAGATGAAACCGGTTTCCTGCTATACTGTACAAAAGTAGGCTCGGAGGTTTTTTCATGCGGATCGTAGGGGGGATTTTCCGCTCCCGGAGGATTGCAGGGCCGGAAGGAAATGATACAAGACCCACCCTGGACCGGGTTAGAGAAGCCGTTTTCAGCGCGCTTCTCGGACACGTGGAAGAAGCCTCAGTGCTGGATCTTTTCGGAGGCAGCGGGGCTTATGCCCTGGAGGCTTTGAGCCGGGGCGCGTCTTCCTGTGTGATCAATGATCAGTCGTCCAAAGCGGTGAAAGTGATCCGCAGGAACATCAGTTCCCTGCAGGTGGAAGACAGGGCTTCCGTGCTGAACCTGCCGTATGCCCAGGCGCTCTCCGTTCTGGAACAGGCAGGAAAACGGTTTTCCCTGGTGTTTCTGGATCCGCCCTATCACCATGATCTGATCCCTCGGGCCCTGGAAATGATGGATCGAAAGGATCTGTGTACGGATGACGCGGTGTTTGTCTGTGAGACGCAGACGGACGAAGAACCGGAGATTCCCGAAGGATATGCCTTTTGGAAAAAACGTGAGTACGGTACGGTCCGGATTACGTATCTTGTGCGAAAACAGCAGAAGGATGGGGAGCAAGTATGACACATGTTCTGTTTCCAGGCAGTTTTGACCCGGTAACGATCGGCCATATGGACCTGATCACCCGTGCCAGCCGCATGTTCGATACGGTTACAGTCGCGGTGCTGCACAACAACGCTAAACAGAGTACCTTTACCCTGCAGGAACGTGTTCAGATGCTGGAAATTGCCTCTTCCGCCCTGGACAATGTACAGATTGACGCCTTTGAAGGACTGACAGTCCGTTATGCGCAGAAGATTGGAGCGAATGTTCTTCTGCGGGGACTCCGCTCGGCAACGGATCTTGACTATGAAAAGATTATCGCTGCAACGAACCATTCTCTGGCACCGGAGATCGAAACAGTCTTTCTTCTTACGGATCCCGCTTATGCACATGTGTCATCTTCCATGGTTAAGGAACTGGCGGGATATGGGGCGGACTTTTCCAAAATGGTTCCGTCCAGCCTGGTGGACTATCTTACCAGACGATTCAGCAATCAATATGACGGCAAGTCAGATCAATGATAACAACTTATTCTGTCACGGGAGGAAACAAGATGAATACGCTGGAATTGTTGGATGAACTCGATGATATCCTGAGCAAAGCAACTTCAGTACCCTTGATGGGCAAACGGCTCGTAGATGCGGACCACTGCCTGGACATCATCGCGGAACTGCGTGCCAATCTGCCGGATGACCTGAAGGAAGCTGAGATGATCCTCAATGAGCAGGATCAGATTCTGCATCAGGCCGAAGTGGAAGCGGAGGATATTGTCAAGGAAGCACAGCGTCGTTTTGAAGTTCTGGTTTCTGAAAGCAGCGTACTGCAGGAAGCCAAGAACCGCGGAGCAGCCATTGTCAATGATGCACAGAAGGAAGCCAATGAGATTGCCGACAGCGTATATGAATATGCGGACAATCTGCTGGCGGATGTGGAAAAGCAGATGAGTGCTGCTGTCAATCAGGTGCGGAAGAGCCGCGCTGGATTGAACGGGGATCCGGAAAACAATAATCAGTAAACGGCAAACACCCGCCGCACGGCGGGTGTTTTCATGAACGCATAAAAGGTTCGCATGCGGGGAACCTCTTTTCCTCTGTCCGAACCGGAAAGAACGAAAACGCCGGAGGAATCCGGCGTTTTGCAGGTGAGAGGAAGGACAGAGTGTATATTGTCTTGGACCTGGAATGGAATCAGCTGTTTCCCGGACAGAGCGGGATTCCGAACCGGGAAGGAATGATTCTGCGTACGGAGATCATACAGATCGGTGCAGTGAAACTTGATGCGGCAGGGGACATTGTGGATTCCTTTTCAACCTTGGTATGCCCGGTTGGGAAAAAGCCCCTGAACCCGAATATTACGAAGGTTACGGGACTTCGGCGCGAAATGCTGAAGGACAGCCCTTTCTTTCCGGAAGCGGTGGAAAGGCTCCGGGCATGGTGCGGGGAAGACCCGGTTTTCCTGAGCTGGGGCAGGGATGATCTGCCTGTTTTTCTTTCCAATCTGCAGTATCACGGATATCCTTTTGATTTCTGTGAGAACTGGTACGATGCACAGCCAATTTTTGCCAGGCAGAATGAGCTTCCCCGCCAGCAGTACAGCCTGATGAGCGCGGCGGAATTCTATTCACTTGAAACGGAAGCGATCCAGCATGATGCCCTGAATGATGCCATGTATGCAGCCAGGATCTGCCAGAAACTGGACCTGGAAAAAGGAATTCGGGACGCGGGCAGGCCGGAAAAGATCCCGCAGGAAACTGTGGATTCCGGACTGTTTCCCACAGACAGGAGCGCCGTCCGGAAGGGGATGGAGATGCGCTATGTCTGTCCGGCCTGTGAAAGGGAACTTGTACAGGTACGGCCGTTTGTCCGGAAAAACCAGCATAGGTTCTTAACCCTGGCAAACTGCCCCGAACATGGGGAACAGATTATCCAGATCCGCTGCTGGGCAAATGGGAAAGCACATTGGAAACTGGCCTGGCAGGTGGAAAAAGCATCTGAAGAAGATAAAAACCGGTATGAGAAGATGCGGGAAAGGGTCCTTCGTCATGTGGAAGCGGTTCGCAAAAGAAGGGAATCCGGACCAGAAAAAGGGAAAAGCGAATAAAGAAAAAGCGGCGGAATACGTTAGGAACGTATTCCGCCGTTGGAATATCCGGGATCAGTCGTCGATCACGGTGAAGGTAACGGAACCTTTGCGGGTTTCGGCTGGATCCAGAAGCTGGATGGCACTTTCCTCTTTCAAGCCCTTGGCATACAGATTGAGGTAGTTGGTTGCATTGGTCTGGTTTTCAATGGCAAAACAGGGCATCGGGGGCGTCCATACCACCGCGTTTACGAAGTCATCCGTAGCCTGCAGAGTCAGTTTTTTGCCCCATTCCTTATAGTGGATGGTGGACACTTTGGAAGAATCCATCCCATGATAGACCGTGTCAAAGCGGGAGGTATCCAGGGATTTAAAGGAAGAGATATCAAACTCCCCTTCGGCGGGAAGGAGCTTTCCGGTCGGAATGCAGGCGTTGGCTTCATAATAGCAAGGAGCCGGAACCTGAATTTCGACATCCTTCTTGTCCCCCATGACCCGGAAATAGGGATGAAGGGCAAAACCGTAGGGCTGTACTTCGTCTCCATCATTGGTGACGGCGTAAGTCAATTTGAAAGAACGGCCAGTGAAGACAATCTTCACACGAAGAGTGCACTCAAAGGGATATCCCTGGTAGATTTCATCTTCCTTGCGGATGGTGAAAACGCCTTCACACCAGGCACAGTCATCGTCTGCCCCATAGGTATAGGTAAAGGGGGAATCATAGGAAAGGCCGTGAATGACACGAGGTTCGCCGTGTTTGATCTGGGTATAGGTTTTGCCGTTCCAGGTATATACAGCATTTTCCACACGGTTGGGTGTGGGGAAGAGGATCGGGACACCGTAGGTAGTGCTGTTTTCGGTATAATGTTCACGGGGAACAAAGATTTCCCGTCCTTCTATAATCCAGGAATAGAGGTTGAATCCCTTGCCGGGGAAGATGGCGGCAGAGGCATTCGGGGCCTCCAACACTACACGCACAACGCCGCGTCCGGCCATTTCTTCATATGCTCTGAATTTCGTCATGTTTGCCTCCAGATTCATGTTGTTTTCTTCATCATAGCATTCCTTCCCGTAGGAATCAATGATTGACAAACCCTGCAGAATGTCCTAAGATAATGTATACTGTACCGGGAATATGCAGCAGTACCATGTTTAGAGAACCGCTGGTGGGTGCAAAGCGGTCTTGGCTGTCTGATGGCTCGTCCCGTTGATATGTACAGAGGGCGCATCTCCCTTATCGGATGACAAGCCGGGCGAACATTCGCCAAGAAGAGTGGTACCGCGGGAGCATCGCTTTCGTCTTTTCAGACGGGGCGTTTTTATTTTTGTTTGAAAGAGGAGTACATCATGACACAGACATCTGCGTATATTCCTTCCGATGTGGAAAAGAAGTGGCAGGAAATTTGGGAAGAAGAAGGCGCATTCCGCGCTAAAACCGATTACACCCTGCCGAAATTCTACGGTCTGGTAGAGTTCCCGTATCCGTCTGGAAACGGACTGCATGTCGGACATCCCCGTTCCTATACCGCGATGGATATCCTGGCCAGAAAACGCAGACTGGAAGGATACAATGTCCTGTATCCGATCGGATGGGACGCCTTCGGTCTGCCGGCCGAAAACTATGCGATCCAGACCGGAATCCATCCCCATGTGGTCACACAGCAGAATATTAACCGGTTCCGCAAACAGCTGCAGATGCTGGGACTGTCCTTTGACTATTCCCGGGAAGTCGATACAACGGACCCGAACTATTACCATTGGACCCAGTGGATTTTCCTCCAGCTGTTCAAGGCAGGTCTTGCCTACAAGGCGGAGATGCCGATCAACTGGTGTACATCCTGTAAAGTCGGTTTGGCCAACGAAGAAGTTGTCGACGGTGTGTGTGAGCGCTGCGGAGGGGAAGTCGTCCGCAGGGTCAAGAGCCAGTGGATGCTGAAGATCACGGATTATGCACAGAAACTCCTGGATGGGCTGGATAATGTGGACTTTATCGAAAAAGTCAAAATCCAGCAGCGCAACTGGATCGGCAAATCCCTGGGTGCAGAGGTGGACTTCGGCCTTTCCGGCCTGGATGAGAAACTTCGTGTGTTTACGACACGGTGCGATACGATGTTCGGTGTAACCTATATGGTTATCTCTCCGGAACATGCCCTGCTGAACAAATACGCGGACAGGATTGAGAATATCGATGAAATCCGTGCCTATCAGGCGGAAGCCCAGAAAAAGAGCGAGTTTGAAAGAACACAGCTGAACAAAGACAAGACCGGTGTGGTCATCAAGGGACTTATGGCGGTCAATCCGGCGACGAAGGGAGAAATCCCGATTTTCGTTTCGGATTACGTGCTCACTTCCTACGGTACCGGCGCGATTATGGCTGTCCCCGGACATGATGAACGTGACTGGGAATTCGCCAAGAAGTTTGACTTGCCTATCATTGAAGTTGTGGCCGGCGGGAATGTACAGGAAGCTGCCTTTACCGATATCGAGGATGGTGTCATGGTGAACTCCGGATTCCTGACCGGGCTTCCCGTCAAGGAAGCGATTGCCAAGATGATGGATTATCTGGAAGAAAACCACCTGGGCGAACGCAAGGTCAATTACAAGCTCCGTGACTGGGTATTCTCCAGACAGCGCTATTGGGGGGAGCCGATCC